>JAJXSP010000368.1 GCA_021784515.1 Myxococcales bacterium
CGGCTATTCCCTTGCGACGGCGGCAGGTTCTTAGCACGGTGCCGGCCGGCCCGCGAGGGCGTCCCCACTCCATTTACTCCGGTTGACGGGTGCTGGCCTGCCCGTTACTCTTGCGATCCGCTCTCCTACAGGTGGTCACATGGCGTCTCTCGTCGGCAAGAGCATCGGGAACTACCAGGTCGTCGCGCAGATCGGCCACGGAGGCATGGGCGCGGTCTACCTGGGGCAGCACCCGATGATCGGCAAGCGTGTCGCGATCAAGGTGCTGCACGAAGAGCTCGCGATGAAGGAGGACATCGTCTCCCGCTTCTTCACCGAGGCGAAGGCGGTGAACGACATCCAGCACCCGAACATCGTCGACATCGTCGACTTCGGGAAGCTGGCCTCCGACGACGGCAAGGAGATCGTCTACTTCATCATGGAGTACCTCGACGGCGAGGGCCTCAACGCGAGGCTCAAGCGCGAGGGCGCTTCCATCAACGACGCGGTGCACATCATCTCGCAGTGCGCCTCGGCGCTTGCTGCATCGCACAAGAAGCACATCGTCCACCGCGACCTCAAGCCCGAGAACATCTACCTCGTGGGCCGCGGCAGCGATCGGAACTACGTCAAGCTGCTCGACTTCGGCATCGCCAAGCTCACCGGCGACGACGCTTCCGCCAGCAAGCACCACACCCGCGCCGGCCTCGTCATCGGGACGCCCGCGTACATGTCGCCCGAGCAGTGTGAGGGCAAGGGCAACATCGATTGGCGCTCGGACGTCTACTCGCTCGGCATCGTGCTGTTCGAGATGCTCACCGGCCGCACGCCCTTCCAGGGTGACGGCTTCGGCGAGGTCCTCGTCGCGCACCTCACCAAGCCGCCACCGGTGCCGTCGTCGATCCGCCACGACCTGCCGCCGGGGATCGAGTCGGTGGTGATGCACGCGCTGGAGAAGGCGAAGGACCAGCGCTTCCAGTCGATGGAGGAGTTCGTCGCGGCGCTCGCCGATCCCAACGGGCACCTCGCCGCCTACGGCTCACCGTCGGGTCGCGACGCGTCCACGGCCGGCACCATGATGATCGACTCGTCGCCGCAGCGCACCCCGAGCGGCGCGTTCCCGAAGGTCCCGACGGGGCAGCGGCAGGTGACCGGACCGAACCCGCGGATCACCGGCGCCCACCGGCCGATCACCGGCCAGGGTCAGCGCCACGTCACCGGCGAGGGGCAGAACCCGACGGCGATCGCGCCGGGCCCGACGCCGACCACGCTCTCGGGCGCCTCGGGCGAGGTCTCCGGCGAGGCGCCGCGAAGCCGGCGCGGGCTGCTGTTCGGTCTGATCGGTGGAAGCATTGCGGCGGCCGGCCTCGCCGGCTACTTCGTGCTCCTCGACAAGCCTGTCGAGCAGCCGAAGCCGACGCCGGTGGTGCAGAAGCCGAAGCAGGAGTTCTCGACGATCGCCGTGGACTCGCAGCCCAAGGGCGCGAAGGCCTTCCGCGCCGGGTTCGCCGAGGCGGTCGGGACCACGCCGTTCAAGCTGCGCGTGAAGCGGGGCGAGCCGCGCTTCGACCTCCTGCTCAAGCTCGACGGCTTCGTCGATCAGACGAAGAGCGTCTCGACGGAGAGCGACCAGGACGTGCTGATCGCGCTGGCGCCGAAGGCGGCCGAGGTGGCGCCCACGCCGCCGCCGTCGCCGCCGCCCGCGCCGTCGAAGCCGAGCGGCTCGTCGCACTCCGGCTCGGCGTCGAAGCACCACGACGAAGGCTTCAAGCCGGTCGGCGAGGCCCCGAAGAAGAAGGACGCCGACGGCGTCCTCGCGCCGAGCTTCTAGCCTCCCTCCTTCCACCCATGACCGCGCTGCATCCCGCCTCGGTACGCGAGTCGTGGGACGAGACCGCCGCCCTTCGCGGCGTGCGTCTCGAGCTCCCCGCCGGCCTCCTTCCGAGCTACCGCGTCCCCGGGCAGTACGTGAAGCTGCGCGCGGGCGCGACCGAGGGCTATTTCGCCTTCGCGAATGCGCCCGGCGCCGTCGCCGAGCTGCTGGTCAAGCGGGGCAGCCCCGTCGGGGATGCCGTCGCCGCGCTCGGTCCCGGCGCGGCGGTGGAGGTGTCGGAGGCGCAAGGGCCGGGCTTTCCCGTCGCGGCGAGCGAGGGGCGCGACCTGCTGCTGTTCGCCGCCGGCTCGGGGATCACGCCGCTCCGCGCCGTGGTCGGCCACGTCACCGCCGCGCGGGCGCGTTTTTGCCGCGTGATCCTCTTTTACGGGCAGCGCCGCCCCGACGACTTCGCCTACCGCGACGAGCACCCGCGCTGGCAGGCGGCCGGCGTCGAGCTGGTGCCGGTGGTCTCGAATCCCGAGGGCACGAGCTGGAGCGGCGACACCGGCCACGTCCAGGACGCGCTCCTCCACCTGCGCCCCTCGACGGAGCGGGCGGTGGCCTTCCTGTGCGGGATGAAGCCGATGGTCGCCGGCGTCAGCGAGGCGCTCGCGTCGCTCGGGCTGCCGCGCGAGCGGGTCCACTTGAATTACTGACTGGCGAGTCAACTATCCGAGCCAGCCGCCGAGCGCGACGCGGCCGAGCACGCGCTCGAAGAACCACAGCACCGCCAGCGCGGTGATCACCGACGAGCCGCCCATGCGCACGACGCGATCGTAGCCGTAGCGCCGCCCGAGCAGCAGCGCGAGCGGGGCCCCGCCGAAGACGAGCGCCAGGAGCGGGCCGCGCGGCACGCGGAAGTGGTCGAACAGGCCGAACGTCGCGAGCGCGCCGGCGCCGCCCGCCGCCGGCTCCCAGCCCCGCAGCCGCTCGCGTCGCGCGATCAGCCCGAGCAGCGGCAGCACCGCCGCGACGACGGCGAGCTGGCCGATCTCCACCCCCACGTTGAACGACACCAGCGACAGCAGGAGGCCCTTCTCGGGCAGTGGATAGTCGCGCAGCACCGAGGCGAAGCCGAAGCCGTGGACGAGGCCGAAGCCGAAGGTGAGCAGCCATCGGAAGCGCGGCGCCGGGCTCACCAGGTTCTCGACGCCGACGTAGGCGATGGAGAGCGCGATCGCCGGCTCGACGATCCGCGGCGAGACCGACACCGCGCCGAGCGCCGAGGCGATCAGCGTCACCGAGTGGGCGAGGGTGAAGGCGGAGACCACGCCGAGGATCTTCCGCGCGCCGCGCCGCACGCCGTCGCGCCCGGCGATCACCAGCAGCCCGAACAGGAACGCGATGTGGTCGTAGCCGGTGAAGATGTGCTCCACGCCGAGGAGGAGGTAGTCGCGGACGTGGTCCCACACCGAGAGGTCGCGCCGGAGCACGAGCGTGCGCGCGTCGGCGCGGAAGACCTGCTCGCGCCCGTCGCCGTCGCCGGCGAAGGCGACGCGCGCCATGCCCTGGTGGCGCGGATCGAGGTCGAAGAAGAGGTCGTAGCGCATCGTCGCCTGGTCGACGGCGCGGGGGCAGCGGAAGACGAAGCGCGCGGCGGTGAAGAAGCCGTCGAGCTTGTCGACGAAGGAGAGGTCGGCGGCCGTGGGCGGATCGGCGGCGCAGGGCGCGCCGTGGGCCTCGACGTGCACCCGCTCGAGGACGTAGCGGAAGAGGCGGTCGCGGCCGGCGGTCACCTCGGCTTTATTGACCGGCCGGTCACGATCGACGCCCACCGCCTCGTAGAGGTCGGCCGAGGAGACCTGGAGCGTGTACTCGACGTCGCGCCCGTCGACGACGATCTCCGAGTACGCGACCGACGACTGGTGCGCGCGCGCCGGGCCGGCCGCGGCGACCAGCGTCGCGACGACGAGCGTGCAGTGCAGGCCGCTAGTTCGCGCCGTAGGCGTTCGCCTGGCGTTGCACGGTCTGGTAGAAGGCCGCCGGATCGACGTTGACCTTGATGCCGAGCACCTGCGTCGCGAGGAAGTAGATCGCCGCCATCGCCGCCATCAGCGCCGCCAGCGCCGCCGCGCCGATCGCCGCCGCGGCGACCATCCCGACGAGCGTGCCGCCGGCGACGGCGTAGCGCACCAGGCGGCTGCGATCGTGGACGATCGCCGGCGAGAAGAGGGCCAACTCGACGCGGTTCGCGCCAAAGAGGCTCCGGACCCACTCGAACGGCTTCCGCATGGTGCGCAAGGGTAGCCGAACCCGCGCGGTCGTTCAAACCGCGCCCGCGTCAGGGCGTGGAAAGGCGGGTCGGCGGCGGCAGGGTCGGACGGAGCTGCACCAGCTGGAGCGGCCGCTCGTCGCGTCGCGCCAGCATCGCGGCGACGCCCTTCTCGTTCACCAGGCGGCGCTCGAAGTCGCGCCAGATCCGCCGGTCGCCGGCGCAGCTGTAGGAGCGGCACGGCGCCGGGCGCGCGTCGTAGGCGCCGCAGACGCCGGTCGCGCGGTCCTGGTGCGCGCAGCGGCCGTCGCCGTCGTGGCGCAGCAGGTAGGGGCGCCCCAGATCCCATTTGAGCGCGCCCTCCTCGACGTCCGCCGTGGCGAGCGTGACCTCCAGCGCGCAGCAGGCGCCCCGGCACAGCGGCATGCGCGCGGCGCAGTCGACGGGGGCGTTCGGCGTGGCGGCCTTGTCCGCCTCGAGGAGCCGCACCGGCCGCACGCGGCTCGCCCGCGCCGCCGCCACCGCGCGGGTTGCCGCCTCGACGCGCGCATGCACCTGCGCGCCGTCGAGCACACCCCGCTCCACGAGCAGCTCGACCAGCGCGCCCACCGTCGCCGCGAGCTGCACCAGGTCGGACTGCGCCTCGCCGAGGGCGACGTTCACGCGCACCGCCGCGCGCCGCTGCTCGGCGTCGCGCTCCTCGTCGCGCATCGTTCGATCGTCCATGGCGCTCATCGTGCCCCAGGAGGCGCCGCGAGCGCGCGGCGAAGGTGAGCGAGCGCTCCGTCGGCGATCGCGATGGCGCGCGCCCGCCCGACGAGCGGCTCGACGAACACGACGTTGAAGGAGAGCGCGTCGTCGAAGGTGGTCACCGCGGCGAGCAGCTTGCCGACGACGCTCACGCCGACGGCGATGTCGTAGCCGCGCACCGCGAGCGCGCCGTAGCGCGGGGCGAGCGGCACGCGGCCGACGTTCGTCACGCCCACCGCTCCCGTCGAGGCGCCGTCGAAGCGGCGCACGAAGCGCGGCCCCGGGTCGTCCCCGCGCGGGATGAACAGCCCGATCATCGGCATCGTCACGAGGTGCGCGCCGATGCGCAGGGTCGTCGTCAGCCTGCGCTTCACGTCGCGGGCGAGCGGCCACGGCGCGCCGCCGCGCTCGACGCGGTGGACGGTGACGACCTGCGAGACGTAGCAACCGACCTCGTCGCCGACGGGCGGCGAGAGCCGATCGCGCAGCGTGACGCCGGCGAAGCAGCCGAGGTGCGCCGGGCGCGCGAGGCCGAGGTCGTCGGCGGCGGCGAGCAGCAGCGCGGCCGCGCAGGCGCCCTGCACGCTCGTCCCCTCGTCGCGGCAGCGGGCAGTGAGCGAGCGCGTCTCCTCGACGGTGAGCCGGCGGTGCACGAGCCGGTTCGCGCGCTCCTCGGGCGGCGCGGCGCGCTCCGAAGCCAGCTGGCGCGGCCGCAGCACCAGCGAGGTCCAGAGCAGACGGAAGAAGAACGCGCTCATCGTGTACAGGTGGCGCAGCGAGCGCGTGGCCCTTCGGAGGAGCGCGTTGAGCGCGGGGCGCAGCGGCAGCACCTCCAGCGACGGCGGCGGCGCCCCCGCGGCGAGCGCGCCGGCGTTCTCGAGCAGCTCGCGGAGCACGAAGAAGTCCGACTGCGCGTCGGCCATCGCGTGGTGGTGCGCGAAGAGCACGTCGCTTCGCCCGTCGCCGGCGACCAGCGTCACGCGCGAGAGCAGCCCCTCCTCCGTCGGGAAGCGGCGGTTCAGCGCGCGCTCGGCCGCCTCGATCCAGGTGCGCTCGTCGGCGCGCGGCACCACCTCGATCGGGACGCGCGCATCGGTCGGCGTAAAGCGCGGCGCGCCGTCGCCGCCGGCCACGCGCATCCGGAGGAGCGGGTGGCGCGCCTGCACGCGATCGAGCGCGGCGCGGAGCAACGCCTCGTCGAGCGGCCCCTCGACGTGGGCGACGTGCAGGCCGTTGAACGAGGTGCCGCGGTCGAGCAGCCAGAAGGCACGCTCGGTGTCCCCGAGGGGGCGCGTGACGGCATCGGCGGCGACGGGCGGCGACCGGAGCCCGCCCCGGAGGGGCGGTGAGCGCAGCGAACGAAGGCGGAGGAAGTGTCGAGCCCGTGGCGAGACCACGGGCGGCAAGGCTAGCATCAACCGCCGCGCCGCGTGGTCAGTCGCCGGGAGCGGCCGCGGCGATGATCGTGCTCGCCGGCGGCGCCGCGAGGTAGCGCCGGCGCCGCGCCTCGTCGGCGATGCGCGCGGCCCGCTCCTCGACGAGCGCCACCGCCCGCGCGAGCGCAGCGCTCGCCTCTTCTGCTCG
>JAJXSP010000369.1 GCA_021784515.1 Myxococcales bacterium
AACAGGTTGCCCGCGGCTTCTAGCCGCCGGGCCCCAGATCCTCGGCAACAACCCAGCGCCACGGGATCACCGCGGCCGCGCAAATGTCGCGATTCTCCGACGGTGGAAGATGCGATTGCCCTGGATTGGGACTCGGGGTGAACGGGCCGAAGAAACAAAGGACGCGTCCCTCGTCCTTCGGGTGTCGCGCGCGTCGCGGGCGCCCCCGTCACCCCATCCCGGCCTGCCGGCGCGCCTTCCTGCACTCGCGGCTGCCCGGCTCGAGCTTGCGGCACTCGTCGGGGCGGCGGGCGTAGATGCCGCACGAGGCGCGGCGGCCGATGGTGCCGCGGAGCGCGACGCAGACGCAGCGGCCGGCGCCGTCGAGGCGGGTGAGCAGGCCGTCGCGTGAGGCGTGGCGGGTGCGCCAGCGGGGCTCGAGGCGGGCGAGGTCGGCCGGCGAGACGCCGACGTAGACCGCGTCGTCGATCTCGGGGGCGCAGCAGGCGCCGCAAGTGCGGCAGTCGTCGGCGGTCAGCGGCGCGGGCACGGGGGGGAGGTCAATAGCACGAGCGACGGTCGCCGCGATCTACGACAGCCCCCACCACTGGCCCAGCTTGTACCCGGCGAAGATGCCGGCGACCGAGCCGATGCTGCTCGTGAGGAGGGACCACATCGACAAACCGTGGGCCCCGAACAAATCGGGCGCATACCCCCCGACCGTCGAGCCGACGGTGAGGCAAATCCAGATGAGCGTGCGCGAGGACATGGCTCGACGAGTGTAGCAGGTAGGCGCTTCGGTGGAGGGCTTGGGGGAAGGGCTTGGGGGGACGGTGTTGACGAATTGACAGGCTGACCAGGCGCCCGACACGCGCCGGAAGGGCTTGGGGGGACGGTGTTGACGAATTGACAGGCTGACCAGGCGCCCGACACGCGCGACCGACTGACCGGCCGCGCATGTCGGGCGGGTGAGCACGGAACACGAATGGAGAATGGGCGGGGCGGCGACCCCCGCCGAGTCAGCCCGGCGCGGTCCCCGCGACCTGAGCCGCGATCCGCCTGGCCTCCTCCCAGACCGCGTCCGCGTCGCGCAACAGGCGGCTGGCGGCGCTGGCGGTCACTCCGAGCGACGCCGCGACCTCGTTCGCGCGTCGTCGAAGGAGGCGGGCTCCCGCCACCAGCACGATCCGTCGCGCCCGCACCACAACACGCCGGCAGCTCCGGGAGCGGAGTTCCTCCAATCGGAGGCCCGTGCGAGCACACACCGCCTCGTGGAGCCGCTCGAGATCCCCGGGCCAGCGGGCCGCGACGGCAGGCCCGGCATGGAGAACCGCCGAGTGGACGTGCTCCTCGTCGACCCGCGGGGAGGACAACTCGACCGGCAACGCCAGCAGCTCGCGCACGGCTCGACGCGCGCGCCCATGGTCGGAGCAACTCCACCGCGCGTCGCGTGGTTCGGACGCGTGCGCCGCGACGAACTCATCGAACGCGCGCCGGCCCTCGGCGGTTGCGTCGAATCCAGCACGCGAGAGCGTCGCCGCGACATCGAGCCAGGGCGGCGGGGGAGCGAGCCCGACGAACGCCCGGTGGCTCGTCCACGCCGAATCGCTGGCCGCCGAGGCGACGCCCGCGCGAACCGGGTTGTTGTGCAGGTACGCGAGCAGCGCACCGAGGCGCGCGGGAGGCATGAGCACCGTCGTCGCGCGCTCGGCCAGGAGCGGCCCGAGGCGCCCGAGAGCCGCGTTCAGGCGCCGCGCGATGCTGGTTCCGAGCGGTGCCAGCAGGCGGCACGGCGGATCGTCGCCGGCGGAGAGGGCGAGGTGCAGGTGGTTGCTCATCAGCGCGTAGCCGTGGAGGGTCCAGTCGCAGCGTGGGAGGACGGGCGCGAAGCAGCCGAGCACGAGGTCGCGAAGGGAATCGTCGGACAGCAGGAAGGAGCGGCCGGCGAATCGCCAGACCACATGGACGGTAGCGCCAGGGCTGTGGAGCCTGCGAAAGCGCGGCATCGAAGCTTTTTCGGTTTGGGGGCCCGAGAAGTTGCGGGGCGGTCGGCGAGATCTCGGAAAAGCGCGCTCCTGCCCGCTCTCCGGGGGGCGGTCGGGCCGCCCGCCATCGGCCCACCCGGCGCTCGCGCTGCCCCGGAGCGGGCTCCTACGGGAAAGTTCGTCAACACCTCAACACCGTCCCCCTCCCGGCCCCCAACTGGGCAATTCGTCAACACCGTCCCCCCCTTGACCCCCACAAACGCTCCGCCTATCGTCCGTCCGCCGACGGTGGCGACGGACGACCATGGACGCACCTTCCGACCTCGCACTCGAATTGCGCGACAAGCTCCTGGCCCGGCTGGAGCTGACCGACGTCGATCCCTCGACCGTCACGCGCGCGACGCCGCTGTTCAAGGACGGGCTCGGGCTCGACTCCCTCGACGTGCTGGAGATCAGCGTGCTGGTCGAGGAGGAGTACGGCATCGTCATCAACGTCTCCGAGCGCGACCGCTCCGTGTTCGGGACGCTGGGCGACCTGGCCGACTTCGTGAGGAACAACCTCGGGCGCGATCGCCCGCCGGCGCGCCGCGCGCAGGGGTGACGCGCGGATGATCACCACCCGCTCGCGCGAGACCTACGACGGCTCGTGGCGCATCGTCCTGTATGACGCCGACGACGGCGGGCGCTGCGCCGGCACGCTCGGCCGCTCCAGCTTCGACGCCGAGATCGACGATTACTACGTGCAGCGCGCCAAGGAGCTGTCGCGGCTCCAGGAGCGCGTGTGGGCGGGCGAGGCGAGCCCGCTCGCGCTGTTCATGGAGCTGTCGCGGATGACGGTGGACGACGCGGCGGCGCGCATGCGGCTCCGCAAGTCGCAGGTCCGCGACCACATGACGCCGGCCGGGTTCGACAAGATCCCCGTCGCCACCCTGCGCGGCTACGCCCGCCTGTTCGACATCGCGGTGGCCGACTTCTTCGACTTCATCCACCTCGACGGCGCCTTCGCGGCCGAGGTGACCCGCTCCGAGGGCGGCCTCGTGCAGCGGGTGCGGATCGCGCCGCGGGCGGAACGGGGATGAGCGCGCCCGTCGTCGCACCGTCGGAGAGCGAGGCGCTCCCGACGATCGCCGGCTACACCCATCGCGTCGCCTCGCACTGCGAGACCGGCAGCGTGCGGAACCTGTGCGCCTTCGCCGGCCTCGAGGTCACCGAGCCGATGGTGTTCGGGATCGGCTCGGGCCCGCTCTTCTACTACCTCTTCTTCGCCAAGGGGCCGAGCACGTTCCCGCTCATCGGGATCCGAACCCCGCCCGGCACCGTGGTGAAGAACTTCGGCGCGCTGTGCGGGATCGACCTGCAGGCGACGCAGCTCTCGTCGCCGCGCGAGGCGATGGCGCGCGCCGACGCGCTGCTCGCCGAGGGCGTGCCGGTGACGGCGACGGTCGACATGTTCCGCATGAAGTACCTGCCGAGCTTCCTGCGGGTCCACGCGCCGTTCCACTTCATCGTCCTCATCGGGCGCGACGGCGATCGCTACGTCGTGAGCGATCCCTACTCGGAGAAGGTCGCGCTGCTCGACCGGGCGGACCTCGAGGCGGCCTGGGAGACGCACGCCCCGCTGGCGAAGGACAACCTCCTGTGCTACCTGCGCGCCGTGCCGTCGGCGGTGGACTGGAAGCGCGCGGTGGTGCGTGCGCTCAAGCGAACCTGCGGGGACATGCTCGGGCCGCCGCTGGTCGCGCCCGCGCTGTGGTTCGTCGGCGTCGCGGGGATGCGCACGTACGCGAAGAAGATCCGGCAGTGGCCGGCGCGCTACCGCGGAGTCGCGCTGCGCGAGGGGATGATCTTCAACGCCATCGCCTTCGAGGACCAGGGCACCGGCGGCGCGGCGTTCCGCCTGATGTACGGCGCGTTCCTCCAGGAGGCCTCCCGCCTGTTCGACTCGCGCGAGCTGGACGAGCTGGCGCAGCGGATGATCGAGCACGGCCGCGCGTGGCGGACGACCTCGCGCAAGCTGGTGACGCTCACCCGCGGCATGCCGATGGAGGACCAGGCGTGGCCCGACTGGTTCGCCGCGCACGGGGAGGAGCTGCGGTCGGGGCTCGACGCCGTCGGAGGCAAGTTCGAGGAGTTCGCCGCCGTCGAGGAGCGCTTCTACCGCGACCTCCGCGCCGCCGCCTCGCGGCTCGCCTGAAATGGAGGATCTCGATCGCTGGTGGGCGGCGTGGGCGCCCTGGTGGGAGCACATGGAGGACCGCCACTTCGGGCGCGCGGCGGCCAGCCTGCTCCTGCGCGACCTCGAAGGGCCGGTGCTCGTCGTCGGCGCCGGGCAGGGGATCATCGTCGAGCACTACCGGCGGCTCGGGTTCGTCGCGCACGGGCTCGATCGCAGCCGGCGGATGGTCGTGGAGGCGCGGCGACGGCGCGGCCTCGATCTGGTGCTCGCCGACGCGCGCGCCCTGCCCTTTCGCGATCGCTCCTTCGCGACGGTGATCCTCTCATCGGGCGTGGTGGACTACGGCGCCGCGGGCGACGAGCTTTCGCGGATGTTCGCCGAGGCGATGCGCGCGCTCGCGCCGGGCGGGCGACTGGCCGCCGCCTTCTACCGCCTCGATCCGGCGATCGAGGAGGTCTACCGGCGGCTCGGGGTGATCGCCGACGGGCACTACCACCCGCGGCGGATGTTCGACATCGAGGACATGGTGCGCGCCAACCACCCCGGGCTGTGCGCGATGCAGATCGCGCGCTGGTCGGGGCAGAGCGTGCCGCGCAGCTTCTTCCACCTCGCGCGCGTCGGGTTGTCGCGCCCGCGCGCGCTGCGCGCCGAGGAGGAGCGCATGCACGACCTGCTTCGCCAGGCGGCCGAGGCGGGCGTGTCGCGCCAGGCGCTCGTCGGGAGCATGCCCGAGGGCATCCCCTACCGCACCGAGGCGGAGGTGCGCGCGCTGCTCTCCGGCGTCGGGCTGCGTGACGTGGAGATCCTCTCCACGGCCGACTGCACGATCGCCTGCTTTCGCAAGGAGGCCGAGCGGTCGGTGACCGCGGCGGCCGGCTCGTCGACGGGCGAGCCCCACCTCCGCGCCGAGCGCGTCCACAAGCGCTACCGCGGCGCCGCGAGCGACGCGGTGCGCGGCCTCTCGCTCGCCGTTGCGCGGGGCGAGGTGTTCGGCCTCCTCGGCCCCAACGGCGCCGGCAAGACGACGACGCTCTCGATGCTCGCCGGCCTGCTCGCCCCCGACCGCGGGACGATCCACTTCGCGGGCGGGCTCGGGCCGGCGGCGGTGCGGCGGCGGCTCGGCGTGGTGCCGCAAGAGCTGGCGCTGCATCCGCGGCTCACCGCGCGCGAGAACCTCCGCTACTTCGGCGCGCTGTACGGCGTGCGCGGCGCCGAGCTGCGACGGCGCACCGAGGAGCTGCTCGACGCCGTGGGCCTCGCCGACCGCAGCGACGAGCGCGTGGAGACCTGGTCGGGCGGGATGAAGCGGCGGCTGAACCTCGTCGCGGGGCTGGTGCACGAACCGGAGCTGGTGCTGCTCGACGAGCCGACCGTCGGCGTGGACCCGCAGTCGCGCAACCGGATCTTCGAGCTCTGCGCCACGCTGCGCCGCCGCGGCGTCACGATGCTCTACACCACCCACTACGTCGAGGAGGCGAGCCGCATCTGCGATCGCGTGGCGATCATGGACCGCGGCACGGTGATCGTGGAGGGGGCGCCGCGCGAGATCGTGGCGCGGCTGGGCCACACCCGGATCGAGCTGCACGCGCGCGCGCTGCCCGACCGCGTGCTCGACGGGCTGCGCCGTCTCCCCGAGGCGCGGTGGGTCGAGCGCCAGGCCGACTCGGTGACGATCACGGCGCGGCCCGACATCGACGCGCTCGATCTGATCGAGCGGGCGCGCGCTCTCGGGCGCCGCGAGGGCGCCGAGCTTTTGCTGGGCGGGATTTCGGAGCCCGGCCTCGAGGGCGTGTTCCTCGACGTGACGGGCCGCAGCCTGCGCGACCAGCCGGAGGACGCGGCGTGACCGCCTTCGCCGCTGTGGCGTTGCGCGAACTGCGCCTCCTCGCGCGCGATCCGGGCGGGCTGATCATGCTGTTCGTCCTGCCCGCGGTGTTCATCGTCACGCTCTCGGTCGCGCTGCAAGGGGCCTTCTCGTCGGACCGCGAGCAGGACCGCCTGCGCGTGCTGTTCGTCGACGAGGACCACGGCGAGGGCGCGCGCAAGGTGCGCGACGCGGTGACGGCGGCCGGCCTCTTCCGCGCCGTGGCACCGACGCCGCCGCCAACGCGCTCCGACGCGCAGGCCGGGCTCGCCGACGGGCGATGGGACGTGGTGGTGGTGCTCCCGAAGGGGACGACGCGGGCGCTCTACCTCGAGCAGGCCTCCGAGGCGGAGGTGAT
>JAJXSP010000370.1 GCA_021784515.1 Myxococcales bacterium
CTGGCCAGCGAGCGCGCCTACCAGCACATCCTCGCGCTGATCCACCGCCTCGACCTGTCGGGCGGCCCGCTCGACACGGCATCCGATCGCCTCCACGTGTACTTCCTCGCCAACGCCAGCGCCGAGGAGATCTCCACCACGCTCGCGGGCCTGGGCGTGAGCGCCGCTCGTGGCGGCGGTGGCCGCGCCGGCGGTGCCCCCGGCCGTCCCGGCGGCGCCCCTGCCGCCGGCGGCGCGGGCGGCGGCGTGACCACGCTCTGCGAGGGCGAGGTGAAGGTCGCCGCCGACAAGTCGACCAACTCGCTCATCATCGTCGCCTCGGGGCGCGACTACCTCACGCTGCGCGACCTGATCCGCAAGCTCGACATCACGCGCCGCCAGGTGTTCATCGAGGCCACCATCCTCGAGGTCTCGCTCGACAAGGCGCGGCAGCTCGGCTTCGCCTTCCACGGCGGCAACACCCTCGGGAGCGGCAACAGCCAGTCGCTCCTCTTCGGCGGCTCGGAGCCCACCTCGTCGGTGAACTCGATCCTCTTCTCGCCCGCCGCGCTCTCCGGCCTCGCGGCGGGCCTGCGCGGCCCACCGATCCCGGGCGCCGATACCCTCCTCGGCCTGCCGCCGGGGCAGTCGGTGCCGGCCTTCGGCGTGTTCATCCAGGCGCTGCAGAACAACAACGACGTCAACGTCGTCTCGATGCCGCACATCCTCACCTCGGACAACGAGAAGGCGGAGATCCAGGTCGGCATGAACCTGCCCTTCCCGGGCACGCTCGGCGGCTTCCCGGGAATGATGGGCATGGGCGGCATGGGGGGCGCGCCGGGGATGGCCGGCGGGATGATGGGCGGCCTCGGCTTCGGCACCTCGGTGCAGCGCCAGGACGTGTCGCTCAAGCTCGACGTCACGCCGCACGTCAACGACTCGGACTTCGTTCGCCTCGAGCTCGACACCGAGATCAGCGACGTCGCCTCGGAGAACTACAACGGCCTCGGTCCGGCGACGAACAAGCGCACCGCGAAGACCGTCGTGGTCGTGCGCGACCAGCAGGCCATCGTCATCGGCGGCCTCGTGAAGGACCGCATCGCCGAGGAGGTGGACAAGGTGCCGCTCCTCGGTGACATTCCGATCCTCGGCTACCTGTTCAAGTACACGCGCAAGTCGGTCACGAAACAGAACCTGCTCATCATCCTGACCCCCTACGTGATCAAGGATCCGCAGGACCTGCGGCGGATCTTCGAGCGCAAGATCCGCGACCGCAAGGAGTTCCTCGATCGCTACAGCGCGTTCGGCGATCCGAACAGCTACGACCCCGAAGTGGACTACCGCCGCAAGCGCGGCCTGCTCGAGGAGATCAACCGCACCGCCGTGGACGCCGAGATCGAGGCGGGCGAGCTGCGCGCCGCCGAGGCCGCCATGCAGGGGCGCATCGTCGACGGCCCCGTCGAGCCGGTGGAGCTGCCGCGGACGCGGCCGGACCAGGTGCCGCCGCCTCCTCCACCCCGGCCCGGCAACCTCGCGCCGCCCGCGCCCATGCCGGCGAGCGCCCCCGAGCACGCCCGCGCCGGCAGCGGTGGGCCGGACGGCGATCTCGCCGCCGAGCGCCTCACGCGCGGCGGTCACGACGTGATGATCAGTCCCGACGGCGACGGAGAGGGGCCGTGAGCAGGGCCGACGCCGCGGAGCAGCTCCCCGGGGTCGCGCTCGGCCCGATCGCCGGCGCCTCCGACGGCGCCCCCTCGTCCTTGCCGGGCGAGGAACGCCTGCTCGGCGCGATCCTGCGCCGCCAGGCCGGCATCACGGCGCAGCAGATCGCCGAGGCGCTCGACGAGCAGCGCCTGCAGCGCCATGAGGATCCGCGCCGCGAGAACGCCCGCCTCGGCGAGATGCTGATCCGGCTGCACCACGTCACCGAGGCGCAGGTGCTGGCCGCGCTCGGCGCGCAGCTCGGCCTCGCCTTCTCGGCCGACCTGAAGCCCGAGGAGATCGACCTGACGCTGGTCGCGAAGGTGCCAATCAACTTCGCCAAGGCGCACCACATGCTGCCCGTGCGCAGCGTCGGCAACACCGTCGTCGTCGCGGTGACCGACCCGCTCGACGTGGGCGCCCTCGACGACGTGCGCCGCGCGGTGGGCACGGAGATCGAGCCGCTGCTCGTCCCCTCGAACAAGGTGCTCGAGGCGATCAACAAGGTCTACGCCCGCGCCACCGGCGACACCGACCTCGGCGACAAGGACGACGACGAGATGGGCGGCGAGGCCGAGGAGCTCGTCGACATCCTCGACCTCACCGACGAGGCGCCGATCATCCGCTGGGTCAACTCGCTGATGTTCCAGGCGGTCAAGGAGCGCGCCTCCGATATCCACATCGAGCCGCGCGAGAAGGAGCTGCTGGTCCGCTATCGGATCGACGGCGTGCTCTACGAGCACAAGCGCGCGAACAAGAGCTATATCAATTCGATCCTCTCGCGCGTAAAGATCATGGCCGGCCTCAATATCGCCGAAAAAAGGCTGCCGCAGGACGGCCGCATTCGACGGAAGATCGCCGGCAAGGAGATCGACATGCGCGTGGCCACCGCGCCCACGCCGAACGGAGAACGGATCACCATCCGACTCCTCGATCGCTCGTCGATCCTCCTCGACCTCGCCGACATCGGCTTCGGCGAGGACCACCTCCTGTCGATCCACGAGATCATCCACCGCCCGCACGGCATCCTGCTGGTCACCGGCCCCACCGGCTCGGGAAAGACCACCACGCTGTATGCCTGTCTTTCGAAGATCAATACCCCGGATTTGAACATCCTCACCGTCGAGGATCCGGTCGAGTATCAGCTCGAGGGGATTTCGCAGGTCCAGATCAATCCGAAGATCGAATTGACCTTCGCGAACGCCATCCGCTCCTTCCTCCGCCACGATCCCGACGTGATCATGGTCGGCGAGATCCGCGACTCGGAGACCGCGGGCATGGCGATCACCGCCTCGCTCACCGGCCACCTCGTCTTCTCGACGGTGCACACCAATGACGCCGCGGGCGCCATCCCGCGCCTCGTGGACATGGGGATCGAGCCGTTCCTCGTCGCCTCGTCGCTGGTCGGGCTGCTCGCGCAGCGCCTGGTGCGGCGCGTCTGCCCCGATTGCCGCGAGCTGTACGAGCCGACCGCCGCGGAGCTGGAGAAGATCGGCATTCCGGCGGAGGCATTCTTCGACGGCAGCCTCGGAGTTCCGCGCGTCAAGGCCACCCTCAAGCAGCCGCCGCGAGGGATGCTCTATCGCGCCAACTCCTCGGGCTGCCAGCGCTGCTCGAAGACCGGATATACGGGACGCACCGGGATCTACGAATTGCTCCTCGTCGACGACGACATCCGCGCATTCGCGCTGAAGAACGTCGACTCCACGCAGATCAAGCGCGCCGCGGTCGCCAAAGGGATGCGCACGCTGCGTGACGACGGCGCCCTGAAGGTGCGCGCCGGAATGACCACGATCGAGGAGGTCATGCTCGTGACCGCCGAGGATCGGATCTAATGCCGGTCTACGCCTGGAAGGGGCTCGCCTCGACGGGCAAGCAGCTCACGGGCGTGAAGGACGCGGACAACGTCCGCGCCCTGAAGGCCAACCTGCGCCGCGACGGCATCTTCCTGACCTCGGCGAATGAAGCCAACCTGCGCGCGGCCGACGTGGCGCAGGTGGCGGGCGACGTGGGGATCGGCGCGCTGCGGATCGCCGCCGGGCTGTCGCCGGGCGGACTGCGCGGGGGGCGGAAGAATGCCGACAATCGCCAGGTCGCCATCCTCACCCGCCAATTGGGCGTCCTCCTCAAGGCGGGAGTTCCCCTCGCCGAGTCGCTCGGCGCGCTGGTCGATCAATCCGAGACGCCGGGACTGAAGCGCATCCTCGCCGACGTCAAGACGCAGGTGAACGAGGGCGCCGCGCTCGCCGACGCGCTGTCGCGACACTCCGGCTCCTTCGAGGACCTCTACATCAACATGGTCCGCGCCGGCGAGGCCTCGGGAAACCTCGATACGGTGTTGTTCCGACTGGCCGAGTTCCTCGACGCGCAGAACCGCCTGAAGGCCAAGATCCTCTCGGCGATGTTCTACCCCGTCGCCATGGCGGTGATCGGCGTGGGGATCATGACCATCCTGATGGTCACGGTCGTGCCCAAGGTCACTGCCATGTTCAACGACACCGGGCAGACGCTCCCCTGGAATACCCGATTGATGATCTTCGTGTCCGACGCCATCAGCGGCTACTGGTGGCTGATCGGCATTGTAGGCGGCGCGATCTGGGTCTCGTTCCGGCGCTGGAAGAAGACCCCGCGCGGCCAGGCGATCTGGGATCGCTTCGTCCTTCGGGTCTGGGTGATCGGGCCGCTGGCGCGCATGATCGCCATCTCGCGCTTCGCCAAGACGCTCTCCACGATGCTCGCCGCCGGAGTGCCGCTCCTGCGCGCGCTCGAGATCGTGAAGAACATCCTCGGCAATTCCGTGCTGACGAAGGTCATCGAGGAGGCGACCACATCGATCAAGGAGGGCGAGTCGATCGCCGCGCCGCTGCGCCGCTCCGGCGAATTCCCGCCGATCGTCACCCACATGATCGCCGTCGGAGAGCGCACCGGGCAGCTGGAGCCGATGCTGGAGAACGTCGCCGAGTCCTACGACGTGGAAACCGACATGAAGATCCAGCGCCTCACCACGCTGCTCGAACCGATCATGATCCTGCTCATGGGCGGCTCGGTGGCATTCGTCGTCTTTTCGATCCTGCTGCCGATCCTGCAAATCAACGAGTTCGTGACGTAAGGTCAACCAAGGAGTTCCACCATGCGCGCTCGAAACCGGGGGATGCGAGTTCAAACGGGCATGACGCTCGTCGAAATCATGGTCGTCGTGACCATCATCGGCGTCGTCATGGGCGCCGTCGGCTTCTACGCCATCCCGATGCTCAACAAGGCCAATTGCAAGACCGCCTGGTCGGAGACGCAGACCATCTCGGGGGCGGTTTCGGTTTATCAGACCGAGAACAGCGGCGACTGCCCCAAGTCGCTCGACGACCTGGTGCAGGGAAAGTTCCTGTCGAAGGAGCCGCTCGATCCGTGGGGCCAGCCCTTCAACTTCAAGTGCCCCGGCGACAAGGCTTCCGACGGCGCGGACATCTGGTCCAAGGGCAGGGACAAGCAGGACGGCACCGAGGACGACGTGCGCGGCTGGCTCAAGATGGACGACCAGTGCAAGAAGTAATTTGAAACCTCGCCCCACAAACGCCGGATTCACGCTCATCGAGCTGATGATCGTGCTGGTGATCGTCGGCGTGGCGATGGGCGCGACCCTCATGTCCTTCAGCAGCGCGGACCGCAGCAGCGCGAGGTCGAATGCCGGGCGCCTCGGGGCGTCGATCCGCTACCTCTACGACCGCGCCATCACCACCGGGAAATACTACCGACTCGTCCTCGATCTCTCGGGGAACAAATATTGGGCGGAGCGCGCCGACGAGCGCTTCTACCTCGTGCGCGACAAGGAGGAGTCGCCGGGCCGCGGCCGCGCGCCCGACGAGGAGGCGAAGGAGAAGAAGCGGAGGGAGGAGGAGGAGAGCAAGAAGCAGCAATTGAGCGGCCTTGCCAAGACGCTCCAGCCGCCGCCCGAGCCGCGCCGCGCGCGCTTCACCGCGTTCGAGGACGCGACCATTCCCAAGGTCGATTTGAAGGGCGCGAGGCTGCGCGACATCTACACCCTCCGTCAGCCCGAGCCCTACACCGAGGGAAAGGCCTATCTTTATTTCTTCCCCGATGGCCACACCGAGCGCGCGATGATTCACGTCGAGGACACCAGCGGCGACGTCTACACCCTGCTCGTCCAGCCCCTCACCGGCCGCTGCGAGGTGAAGTCGGGCGACCTCCCGGTCCCGCGCGACTTCGAGAACGATGACGAGGGCCAGGCGGTGGTGCCGCGATGAAGGCGCGCGGACAAAAGGGATTCACCCTCCTCGAGGTGATGGTCGCGCTCTCCATCCTCGCCGTCTCGCTCACCTGGATGGTGGAGGCGATGATGCGCGCCATCGCCACCGAGAACCACGCCAAGCTGATATCCACCGCCACCTTCCTGGCGCGCGCGCGGATCGTGGAGATGGAGGACGACCTCCTCGAGATGGGATTCACCGACGACAGCATCGCCAAGGAGGACGCCGGCGACTTCGAGGAAAAGGGGTTCAAGCGGTTCAAGTGGAGCACGGTGATCGACAAGATCGAGCTGCCGAACACCGACCAGGTGCAGACGCTGGTGTCGCAGGGGCTGCAGGCGCAGCAGGGCGCCATGATGGGCGCCGCGGGATTGACGCCTCCGCCGCCCGTCGATCCGTCCGCGATGATGGCCGGCGCTC
>JAJXSP010000017.1 GCA_021784515.1 Myxococcales bacterium
CTCGCCGACCACCATCGAGTCGAGGCTGGCGGCGACGCGGAACAGGTGGCGCACCGCCGCCTCGCCGCCGTGGGCGTACAGGTGCGGCCGGAGCGCGTTCGGGTCGAGGCGCCGCACGTCGGAGAGGACGCACTCCATCGCCTGCCGCGCGCGCTCGGACGAGGCCGCCGCGTCGCCCTGCGCGGCGACGTACAGCTCGACGCGGTTGCAGGTGGAAACGATCAGCGCCTCGCCGCGACCGGCCACCTCCGCCGCGCGCCGAACGGCCGTCTCGAGATCGTCGCCATGGAGCGCGGCCTGCTCGCGCACGTCGACGGGCGCGGTGTGGTGCGACAGGCCGCACGCCGCGAACTCGAGCGACGGCTTATCCATGGCCGGCGCCACGGAGGAAGTAGATCGCGAGCACGCACAGCGACGCGCCGAACCCGGCCAGCGTCGCCAGCGCCGCGCGGCGGCCGCGCAGGCCCACCGCGAGCCGCGCCACGAGGAGCCCCGCGTAGATCACCCACGCCAGCACGGCGAGGAGGTACTCGGGCAGGAGCAGCCGCGCCGCGCCGCCGTCGGGCAGGCGCGTGAGCCACATCGCGCCCGTCACCATCGCGACCGTGTAGAGCGGGAAGCCGAGCTGCACGCAGCGACGGTTCAGCGAGTCGAGCGTCTCGAGCGGGGGCCCCTTGCGGAACACGCCGCCCAGGCGTCGTTGCTTGAGCTGCGCCTCGGCGACGAGGTACACCGCGGCGTCCACCGCGCCCACCGCGAACACCGCGACGCCGGCGGTGGCGAGCCCGATGTGGACCATGCCGAGCGCGGTCGCCGTGTGGGCGGCCTCGCGCGAAGGGCCGAGGCGCGCCGCCACCTCGAGGACGATCACCACCGGCACGAGCAGCGCGCCGACGAGCGGCAGCCGGTAGCGCAGCGTGCTGACGAGGAACGCGCCGACGATCAGCCAGGCGAGGAAGGAGAGCGCCTCGCGCGTGTTCACGAGCGGCTCGACGTGGCGGACGCACGAGAAGCCGATGTCGATCGCGTGCGCGCAGAAGGCGAGCGTGAGCATGAGTCGCGCGATCTGCGCGAGACGCCCGCTCGACGGCCCCGACGAGACGTGGGCGAGGTAGAGCGCGCAGGCGCCGGCGTACAGGGCGAGGGTGACGGGAAAAGCGGGCGACATGATCACTCCGCGAGCCGGTGCAGGCCGCTGCCGAGGGGCTGGGGCCCCGTCACCTCGCCGACGAAGCCAGTCTCGCACTCGTAGGCACTCTCTCCGAGCAGCACGGAGCTTGCGTAGCACTCCGCCCCGAGCGCGGCCAGCTGCTCGCGCGTCTTCACCCGGCCGATGAGCCCGTTCGGGTCGGGCGCTTCGGAGACGATGCGCGTGAAGTGGACCGCCGCCTTCAGCTTGAAGGAGCGGCCGAGCGCGGGCAGCGTCATGGTCTCACCGACGAGGCGGACCTTGCCCTCTTCGAGCCAGCGATCGATGCGTCCCTGGGAGATGAACAGCCGAGCCACGGTCCCTCCGTGCGGTGCGGACTCTAGCATAGCGATCGTTTCGCGCCGCGCAGCCGCAGCCGCGCCAGCGCCAACGTCCCCAGCACTCCGAGCAGCGACAGCGCGGCGCCGATCTCGAGCGGGCGGCTGCGGTAGGTCATCTCGACGCGGTGGCGGCCGGCCAGCAGCACCACCCCGCGGAACGCCCAGTCGGCGCGCAGCAGGCGGGCGGGCGCTCCGTCGACGGTGACGCTCCATCCGGGGTAGTGCGCGTCGCCCACGAAGAGGATCCCGGGCGCGGCGGCCTCGGCGTCGATCACCAGCCGCGTGCGGCCCGCCTCGACGATGCGCGCCGGCGTGGACGGCCGCGGCGCACCGAACGCGATCCCCGGATCCTCCTCGAGGAACACCTCGGCGCCGGGATCGAACGTCGGCGCGACCAGGCGCGCGGCGAGCGCGTCGTCGCCGCCCGGCACCGAGGCGCGGTAGGCCACGAACGCCCGCGGCATCACCGTCGTGTTCTCGAACACCTTCATCCGCGGGTCCCAGCCCGGCTCGAAGCGGGCCGCCGGCGCCCCCGACGGTGAGGGCGGCGAGAAGCGCTCCACCCAGCGCGCGTCCGGCGGGTGATCGGAGAGCAGCCAACGCACGTTCATCAGATCGAGGAGGCGCGAGGAGAGGTTGTGCACGCCGATCGCCGCGAAGTCGTTCTTCAGCTTCTTCTCGGGGTACGGGCGCCCGTTGGCGAGGAGGTAGAGGAAGTCGACGTAGCGCCAGATCGCCACCGAGTCGTAGCCCGAGGCGTTCTCCAGCCCGAGCACCATCCCGACGTTGTGCAGCCGGAACGGCCCGCCCGGATCGTTGACGAAGCGGTCGTCGATCCCGTCGGCGCTGCGGTGCGCGAGCAGCCACTCCACCGCCGCGAAGCGCTCCATCCCCGACGGATAGTCGGGGGGCTGCGGCCGCACGTAGCCGCGCCCGATCGCGACGAGATCGATCGCCAGCACGATCGCGAGCGCGAGCCCGCCCGCGCGCCGCGGGACCGCGCCGGTGATGGTAAGCGCGAGGACGGCCAGCCCCGCGCCGAGCGCCCAGGCGAGGTGCGACCACGCCGCGAGGTTGGTGCGCAGCATCGCGTCGGCGCCGCGCGGCGGGTGGCCCGCCTGCCGCCACGCGAGCGCCGCGACGAGGGCGATCGCCGCCGCCGCGATCCACCCGACGAGCGCCCCGCGCGGCCGCGCCCGCTCGAGGAGCGCCTCCACGCCGTGCGCGCCGAGGATCGGCAGCGCCAGCACCGCCATCAGGAGCGCGCGCGCCGGGCACCGGATCGCGGCGTAGAGCGGCACGTGACGGAAGAAGAACGGGTGCACCGGACCCGCGTCGCCGAACGCCAGCCCGACGCCGAGCACGATCGCGCCGGCGAGCGCGAGCAGCTCCGCGCCCCGACGCCGCTCCTCGCCCGACGGTGGCGCGGGCCGCAGCAGCGCGAGCGGCGCCAGCGCGACGCACAGCGCGCCCACGTACCAGCCGGCGAGCTCCCAGTGGTTCGGCGCGCCGAGGTAGGCGAGGCGGTCCTCGCCGCCGAAGTAGTCCGGCATGATCAAGGTGGCGAGGTAGCGCCACGACGGCCACGCGTAGCTCGAGGCGAAGGCGTAGTCGGACCCGAGGCTGCGCGGCGAGTGAGGCAGGTGCGCCAGCGTCGGGACGAGCTGCACCGCCGCCATCAGCGCACCGAGGATGGCCGCGCCGCCGAGCGCCCCGAGATCGGCAAACGCGCGCCTGCGATCACCGAGGCAGCGCGCGGCGGTGTACGCGGCGATCACCAGCGCCGCGAAGTGGCCGATGGAGAGCGCGCCCGCGATCAGCGCCAGCGCCGTCGCGGCCGCCACCAGCACCAGCTCGCGCCGCCGCCGCGACTGCACCCAGCCCTCGACGCCGACGAGGATCCACGGCAGCCAGCCCATCATCTGCACGAAGATCACGTGGCGGATCCGCACCACGCCGAACGTCGAGAGCGCGTAGGCGAGGCCGCCGAAGAGCGCCGCCTCGAAGGCGAGCCGCCGACGGCGCAGGAGCACCCACACCCCGAGCCCGCCGAGGACGACGTGGAGCACGATCGCGAAGCCGAGCCCGCGCGCCGCGCCGAGCACGTAGTAGATGATGTTGGGCGGGTAGAAGACGCCGTTGTAGGGATCGACGACCAGCGGCCAGCCGCACCACGAGCCGCGCTCCCACACCGGCAGCTCGCCGTGGGCGAAGGCGCGGGCGACGGCGAGGTGGCCGGGGTAGTAGCCGTCGGCGGCGTCGTCCATGTGGTAGACCGCGCCGCCGAAGATCACCTCGTGGTGGAGCGCGAGCGCCGCGGCGAGGATGAGGGCGAGGGCGATCCACATCTCGCGACGGGAGGAGGCCTCCCTGCGTGGAGAGCGCGCGCCGCGCCAGGTGCCGAGCGCGCGCGGCCGCGACGGGTCTGCCGTCGGTGGCATCTCAGGATTCATGAAACGGGCGGCACCTTAGCACGCAGTGCCCGTGCGCGCGGCGGCGGGCGACCCCTCAGGCCGCTTGTCGGCGTTCGCCTTCCGTGCTATCTCGCAGCCTCGTTTTTCACGGCGCCCCGCGCCGGGGGAGGAACCGAAATGGCCTCTGAGCACATGATGGAGTTCACCGACGCGAACTTCGACGCCGAGGTGTTGAAGAGCGACAAGCCGACGCTGGTCGACTTCTGGGCCACCTGGTGCGCCCCCTGCCGCGCCATCGCGCCGATGGTGGAGCAGCTGGCGAAGCAGTACTCCGGGCAGGTCAAGGTCGGCAAGCTCGACGTCGACCACAACCAGCGGGCGGCGACGACCTACGGCGTGCGCTCGATCCCCACGCTGCTGCTGTTCAAGGGCGGCAAGGTGGTGGAGCAGCTCGTCGGCGCCGGGCCGAAGACGAAGGAGAAGCTGGAAGAGGCCTTCAAGAAGGCGATGTAGTCGCCGGCCTCAGTACGCGTAGCGCCGGATCGAGACGTTCATCAGCAGCCCCAGCGCGATCATCACCGTCAGCAGCGACGAACCGCCGTAGCTCACCAGCGGCAGCGTCACCCCGACAACGGGCAGCACGCTCGTCACCATCCCGATGTTCACCACGACGTGCCAGAACAGGAGGCACGCCACGCCGAGGGCGAGCAGCTGCCCGAAGCGATCGCGCGCCGTCGCCGACACGCCGAGCGCCCACAGGATCACGAACAGGTAGGCTCCGATCAGGACGAGGCTGCCGACGAGGCCCCACTCCTCGGCCCACACCGCGAACGGGAAGTCGGTCCAGTGCTCGGGCAGGAACTGCAGCTGGTTCTGCGTGCCGTGGAGCCACCCCTTCCCCGTCCAGCGCCCCGATCCGATCGCGTACACCGACTGGCGCGCGTGGAAGCCGGCGCCGAGCGGGTCCGACGACGGATCGATGAAGGTCATCAGCCGCTTCTTCTGGTAGGCCTTGAGCCCGAACGAGAGGCGCAAAAGCGCGAGCAGCGGCGCGATGAAGAAGGCCTCCACCTTGTGCAGCCACCACAGCGGCATGAGGAGGATCATCGAGAAGCCGATCACGTAGAGCAGCAGCGCGGTGCCGAGGTCGGGCTGGAGGTAGATGAGGCCCACCGGGACGATGAGCAGGCCGACCATCGACAGCACCAGCGGCAGGCCGCGGCGGCGCAGCTCGGTCGGCTCGTCGGAGCCGAGCTTGGCGAGGATGATGATCACGCCGACCTTCATCAGCTCGGAGGGCTGGATCCCGAGCGACGCGACGCCGAGCCAACGCTTGCTGCCGTTGACGTTCTTGCCGAAGGCGAGGACGGCGAGGAGCTGCAGCAGGCAGGCGCCGAAGATCACCGGCGCGAGGCGCTCGTAGACGCGGTAGTCGACGGCGGCGACGACGATGAAGGCGATGACCCCGAGGCCGAGGAAGGCGAGCTGCTGCGAGAACAGGTTGCCCTTCGCGACCCGCGTGGCGGAGTAGAGGTTGACGAGGCCGATGGCGAGGATGAAGAGGCAGCCGACGACCAGCGGCCAGTCGAACTGCTCTCTCAGGCGTTGGAGCGCCTTGGGGCCCGAGCCGATCACGATCGCCCCGCCTCCGTCGGCCCCGCCACCGCCACCGTGGCCGTGGCCGTGGCCGTGGCCGTGGCGGTTTGCGGGGCGGCCGGTCGGGAACGCCCTTGGATTCCGAGGCGGGTGATTTGCCGGGGGTCGGTCAACGCGCGCCGAGGATAGCGCAGGTTCAGCGGTGTTTCGGATCCACGACGAACGTCCAGTCGCGGGTGGCGTTGGGAGCTTTGAAGTGGAGGTGGGCGGTGCCGGGTTTTTCCGGGCTGGCGTCGACCGCCGAGTTGGACCAGGTGGGCGAGTCGGTGGAGTAGATGTACAGGGGGCCGCCCTCGTCGATGGTGACGAAGTCGGCGCCGCCCCAGGCCTGGGTGCCGTCGCCAAGGGTGAGGAGCAGCTCGGCGTGGAGCGGGTCGCCGCCGACGGTGAAGTGGTCCTGCGCGAACGGGTCGGCGGACTCCTGGTCGATGTCGCGGTACTGGTTCGCGCCGCTCCAATCCCAGCCCGTCGTCGGCGGGTTCATGAGCTTCGCGTCGACGACGTCGTTCGAATCCGCCACGTTCAACGTCAACACGCGGCTCGCTCCGCCGGCGGTGAGGGTGACGTTCGCGCGGCCGGGGTGGACCATCGAGGTCGCGAGGATCCACGACGGGTACATGCGGTCGGCGCTGACGTGGATCGGGCCGACCCAGGCGTCGGACGTCTGCCCGCTCTCCGACGGGTTGTCCGCGATGGTGACGGAGTCGGCGTCGATCGCGACGTCCACCTTCGATGTGTAGAGCGCGGTTCCATCGTCGGCCTCGGCGTGGACGTAGAGATCGACGTTCGCGCCCGCAAAGAGGCCGTAGCGCCCACCGCAGTGCTGCCACGTCTGGCAATAGACCCCTACCCGGGCGGCGGCGACGAACGCGACCTGGTACTTGTCCTCCAGCTCGCTGCCGTCGCTGAGGCGCGCGCGCACGCGGACCGTCGGGCGCGCCGCAGCGGGGCAGGCGACGGTGACCGGGACGGCGCCGCCGCTCACCGCCGCCGCCGACACCGTGCAACCGGCCACGTCGCTGTCGACGCCGAGGACGTCGGTGATCGCCGCAACCCCAGGCAGCAGGTCGCCGCAGTCGGACTTGCCGCACAGCTCGAGGTGCCGCGTGTCGTGGGCGACGCGGAGCGGGAGCGACTCGCCGAGCGCGGCCGCGGACGGACCGGCGAAGGCGAAGTTGCCCTCCTCGCCATTGACGGGATTGACGTAGCAGCCTCCCAGCGACGACAGGGCGGCCAACAGACCAGCAAGGTGCAGGGACGTGCGCATCGTGGGCCTCGCGGTGACGCCCCGCCGCTTAGCGAGTCCCGGGCCAACGAGGGGCCGCACGGCCACGGTGGTTGCGGGTGCGCGGTGAACGCGGATTCACGCCCGGTGCGCCGCCGGTTCACGGCCGACCGGCGCATGGACAACCCCACCCCGCGGGAGCACGATCCGCCCCTCACCTTCCTCAGGAGGAACTCACATGCGCGCTCGCACCCTGTTCGCGTCCCTTCTCGCGGTGGGCCTCTTCGTCGCCGGCGCGCGGGCCGAGACGGAAAAAGAGAAGGCGGCCATCGCCTCCGCCCAGTCGTGGCTGGCGCTCGTCGACGCGGGGAAGTACGCCGAGAGTTGGAACGAGGCCGCCTCGTTCTTCAAGGGCGCGATCACCCAGCAGCAATGGGAGCAGGCCGCGGCGGGCGTGCGCCAGCCGCTCGGAAAGCTCGTCTCCCGAAAGCTCAAGAGCGCGACCTACACGACCTCGGTCCCCGGCGCCCCCGACGGCCAGTACGTCATCATCCAGTTCGACACGACATTCGCGAACAAGAAGGCGGCGGTGGAGACGATCACGCCGATGCTGGACAAAGACGGAAAATGGCGGGTTTCGGGGTATTTCATCAAATAGCCGCGCTGGCCGCGGCGCGGACCGCGGGCGCTGCGACTATTTCGGAAGCGGCTTGAGCGCCGCCTCGATCTCACGGCGAAGAACGCTTTGGAAATCGTCGCCCTCGAATGCGAAGATCGTCCGCACGTAACCGTCGCCGTCGACGACGAAGGTGCGCGGAAGCTTCTTCGTGACGCCGAGCCGCGCGCCGATCTTCTCGAACGGGTCCATGATGGTCGGCAGCTCGAAGTGGTTGCTCTCGAGGAACGGTTTGGCGGCGTCGGAGCCCTCGCCGAAGTCGACCAGCAGCACGCGGACGGTCTTGTCCTTGAATTCGCGCGCCACCTTTTGGATATCGGGCAGCCGTTTTTTACAGGACTCGCACCAGGTGGCGAAGAACGAGATCACCACCGCGTTGGCCGGGATCGTCTTGGCGGGTTTGATCGTCTCGCGCAGCGAGATCGGCTCATTGTCCATCGACCAGCCCGCGAAGGATGGACACGCCTTTCCGACCTTGAGCGGCACCATTTCGTCGGTCGTCCGGGTGGTGCCTTCGGCGACGGCATCCGTCGAGGCGAGGCAGCCGAGAAGGGCGCCCGTGATGCAAAGGCCGAGTCGCGCCGTGGAACGACGAATTCGCATGTTGAGCATGTCCTTCCCGTTCAATCGACCGGGATCTCGCCCGCCAGCGCGGTCCGCAGCTGCTTGCGCACCACGGCGGGCTCGAGGTTCTTCACGAGATTGCGCAGGGCCGCGTCCGCGCTGTGGTAGTCCATGCCCGACAGGTTTGCCCGCGGCAGTTGCGCCCGCGTCACGCGCCGCCCCGACGAGCACTCGACCGCGCCCACGTCGATCAGCGCGTGGCACGTGTAGCCGAGCGACCCGAACGCGCAGTCGTCGGCGTCGGCCTGCACCTCGAGCAGATAGGTGTCTTCCTTCGAGGAGCCGCATTGCTCGGATAGGTGCACCTCGCGCCCCATTCCCTTGAGCGCCTCGATGAACACCTCGCTGAGGCGATCGGCGTAGGGCTGCACGCGCTCGGTCGGGATCAGGTGGACCGCGAAGCGCACCTTGGAAACCATGCGCGTCGCGTGATCGACGATCGACTGCCAGCGCGCCGCCACCTGGCCGTCGAGCCCGCCGCTCCCGCCCCCATCGAGCACGCGGAGCTGGAGCAGCTCCGGCGACATCTCCGCCACGAGCCGCGCCGCGTGCTCCCGCGCCGACGAGAACGCCGGGCGGTCATTGGCGCCGAATGCCCGCTCGGCCTGCTCGGCCCATGAATCGAACTCGCGCAGCGACGAAGCGAGATTGGTCTTTATGGCGTGGCTCGCGGCCCGCTTCTCGAGGCACGCGACCACGTAGAGGTTGCCTCCGCTCGACACGGGGGGCGACACCCGAACGAGGCGCCCCACGCGCTCGCTGAGCTGCGCCGGTTTGTGGAGCACCCGCAGGATTTCGCGCCGGTCCGACTCCAGCACGCCGTTTTGCGCGACGAGCTTCGAGAACTCCTCCGTCTCGACGGAGATCGCGTCGCCGAGCTGCTTGCTGAGCGCCTCCTGCGCGCGCGATTCCGCATCGCCCCGGTCCTGCGACGACACGCCGACTCCCGAAAGGAATCTCTCCTTCGGGCACTCGGGCGGCGGATTGTTGGCCGGATCGGCCAGGTGCGGCGGCAGCGCGTGGCCGCAGCCGGCGGCGGAGACGGCGGCCAACGCCGCGAACAGGAACATTCGTTTCATGGGCACCCGCGAAGCGACGCGGACCGCCGTAAAGCGACGGCGGCCCGGGCTCGGCTACTTCATGGTGTTGAGCTCTTCGTACATCTTGTCGGCCTCGGCGCGGATGTTCTGCTTGACCTCCTCCGGGATCTGGGCCTGGGCCATCTGCTTGACCAGATCCTTCACCGCGGCCGGGTCGAGCTGCATCAGCGAGACGACCAGGCCGTCGTCGCTCATGCAGTGATTGATGGCCGCCGATCCCGTGAGGTCGATCTTGCTCTGGTTCAGAAAGCCGAGGATCTCGTCCTTGTCGACGGTGCCGGCGCCGCCCTGCGTGGTGGCGCGGGTCGCATTGCTCACTCGTTGAGCGACGTTGCTCTTCAAGCGCGCCGCCAGCTTCGTGCGGCCATCCTCTTCCGATTGCCGCACGGCGAGCTGCTTGTCGCCGCCGGAGCTGGCGAGGGAGACGACGCCGACGTCACAGATCTGCGGCTTCGGGCACCCGGTCGAACCACCCTGCGCCCAATCGGGGCAACCCGGATAGAGCTGATTGCTCTTCTTGACCACCTGCGTGTTGCTGGCACCGCAACCCGCCAGTGCGAACGAAACCGCTGCGACGACCAGGCGCGACTTTTTCATCGGCTCTCTCCTCTCCAATGTTGCGTTTCGGGAATCCGTTCTCACTTCCAGCGCGCGAGCACGAGGCCTCCCTGATTGCCGAGCTTCGCCGGCGCGGGCGCCATAAATGCCGCCGTCTCGACGCCCAGCTCGCGACGTCCGAGCGCCGGCACCTGGTCGGCGACGTACCGCGCCAGCTCGCCGAGCGTCACCAGCCCGTCGAAATCGGCGTCGGCGTCGCGACCCAGGCCGCGCAGCACGCAATAGGTGAACAGCCCGTGGCGCGCGGCGGGCAACTCCCAGGCGCCGCCGTCCGCCGTGATCACCGTCGCCACCGAGGCGAGCCGCTTGAGCGCCGCGGCGTCGTCACCCGACCACGGCCACAGCGCGCGGTCGCCCCGACCGTCGAGCGACACATCGGCGAGCACGATCACGTTGCGCGCACGGGTCGCGCCGAGCGCGTCACCCAGCTCGTCGAGGCTGAGCAGCGTCGAGGCCTGCCGGCCGTCGGAGTCGGCGGGCACGAAGAAGTCGGAATCGCCGGTATGGATCCCCGTGCCCGCGAGATAGACGATCGCCGTGCCGCCGGACCAGACCGCCTTCAGATCGGACAGCGCCCGGAGGATCTCGCGGCGATTCGCCCGCCGCTCGCCGCCGACGGGAGCGTCGGTCAGCACCATCAGGTTCTGCTCCGGAATGCCGCCCAGCTTGACGAGGTATTGCGCCACGCTGCGCGCGTCCTCGCGGGCCGAGGAGATCCCGCGCTCGCTCTGGCCGACCCCAATGACGAGCGCCGCGGCGCCGACGGGAGCGCTCGGCCGGGGAGCGGCCCCGAAGTGGTCGACGTCCGGAAGCCCGCCGGGCAGCATGGGCGGCGGCAGGGGCTGCGGCACCGGCAGCGCGGGGCGCGCCCCGCCGGCCGGCGCATTGCCGATCGCGACCTGGAGGCGATAGGCGGGCGAGAAGCCGGCCACCTCGACGTCGATCATCTCGACGGCCGTCGGCACATTGCCCGCCATGCGGCAGGTGCGCTCGCTGGTTTGCGTACCTCTGGGCAGCGCGCCGAGGGTGATATTGTCATTGAAGCAGGCGGCGACGAACGATGGAGCCCCGGCCTCCGCCGACTTCACGGTCACCACGGTCCCCGCCGGCAGGTCAGCGTCCGGGTGCTCGAGCACCAGCGTCAGCGCGATGAGCTCGCCCGGCTGCGCGCGCCCATCGTTGTTACCGTCGCTGAGCCGCACCTGGAGGCGACCCGCTTTCCTGACCACGTCGGGCTTTTTCGCCGCCGGCGCGGCCACCTCCGTGCTGGCGGCGACGGCGCGCTCGTAACGATCCCGCAGCGCCTTCGCCAGTCCGGCCGGCGCGCCGTAATTCGCCGTCCGATCGGCGTTCCCCTCGAGGACGCGCATCGACTCGCCGTATTCCACCTTGACGGCGTGCAGCGCGCCCGGCGGCCTTCCGTCGCTGGCGTCGGCCCCCGATTCCCGGTAATAGCCATCCGGCCGCTTGACGTGGACGAACAGCGAATTGAGCGCCTCGGCGCAGGTCGGACACGGGCGCTCACCACCCCAGTCCACCAGGCGCTCCGTGCGCTCCACCGTCGTGTGCTCGAGCAGCACCAGCTTCTGCGGAGGCGGATTGTCGCGCCCTTCCGTCAGCCTCACCACGCACGAAAACTCGTGGAGCAGGCTGTCGCGCACCAGCATCGGCTCCAGCGCCGGCTTCGCGGACGGCGCAATCAGGAGGAGCGCTCCGCGTCCCCGCAGGTTGGCGCGATCGATCACCACCTTCGCGCCCGCCGGCGCCGCGACGAAGGCGCTGCTACCCGGCACGGCGGCGTCCACCTCGCGCACCAGGACCGCGCTCCCGGCGCCGACGACGATGCAGGCCTCTCCGCACCGCACGTCATCCGCGAAGCGAAGCCCCTCGACGAGCGCCGGCCCGGCCTCCTCGAGCCGGATCGGCCCTCGCAGGGTGACGTCGTCGATCTTCAGCTCGCTGACCCGCCGCGCCGTGATCCGGCCCGCGGTGAGGCCGCCGATCCGGATTCGCGAGGCGCCCTCTATCTCGACCGCGGCGACGCGCAGGTCGCCGATCACCTGCACCGCGTCGGCGTGGATCGCCATCGTGCGGTCGCCGCAATCGTAGCTGCCCGCGACCTCGATCCGTGTCCCCGACGGCGCCTGGCCAAACAGGAGCTTCGCCTGCGCAGCGGGCAGCGCGTCGCACGCACAGGGCACCTCCCGGGTACACGCGGTGGGCGCCGCCACCGCCGCCGGAGCCGCGAGCGCGCCCGCGAGGAAGACCAGACAGGGAACACGAAGTGGTTCTGCCACGTCAAACCCCTTTTTCGACGACCGCCGGGATGATCGCCGCGCAGCGTAGGCGGGCCCTTCGGTCGCTGTCAACACGATCCTTGGTCCACCGGGCGCTCCCCCCAAGATCGCTCGTGACACGGCGGCGCCCGCCGGTATAGCATCGCGCCGGCGAACCGCGGCGGGGCACCGCGGGGTGGAGTCGCGGATGCTGGATCGATCGACGAACCCTCGCCTGCGCGCTCGAGAAACGCGGCCGCGCGGCGAAAGGGAACTACGGGAACGGCGGCACATGCGAAGGTCCGCTCGCCCGGCGGACACTGGTCGGCACGTGGAACAATGGAGGACAGGTGCACTGGCAGATCACCTTCCGCCCCGACCGGCGCCTCGTTCACCGGATTCTGGGGCGGATTGTAAAGAAATGGAAAAACCGACGCTTTCGAGGGGGATGAGCCGCATGCGGCAACTCGTTGCGCTCCTGATGGCAAGCGGACTGTCGTGCCCGCCATGTCACTCCGAGGAACCTCCACCGGCGGTTCGGCTCGCCGGCGCGCGCGAATTGTGGAGCCGATACGAAGTCACGCTCTCGACGGGGGTGTCCGCGCTCTCGATCGACGCGTCGACGTTCCGCGACGCCTGCGCGGACTGCGGGAGCCTGCCTCCGAGGAGCGGCGCCACGTACGGCTATCACCGGCCGTGGGTCTGGACGCTGGGAGGTTCGCTCCTGTACTTCCCGATCCCGTACCTCGCGCTCGGAGCGTACTTCGGTGGCGCGGTCGGCCTCCAGGACCGCGGGCCGGTGGACGCCGACGTCGCCGGCTTGATCGGCTCCGGAGATCTCTCGGTCATCTACGTGGGGCCGGAAATCTACGGTGTGATCCCCATCGGGCGGGTTTCGCTTCGGCTCGGTGGCCGGCTGGGTTTGCGATCGACGAGGGTCTCTGCGTCCGGGCCCATCTCGAGCTGTGACGAGAGCGGCTTCGAGTGCTCGGCATCCGTCGCCGCCAATGAGTTCTTCGCAGCCCCCGAGGTGGCCGCGTTCTACAAGATCGGCCGCGTCTTCGTCGTCGGTGGCTTCGCCGGAATCGAGATCACTCTGGCGGACGCGCGCGCGCCCGGGCTCGTCCTCGGGTTGACCTTTGGGGTCAACGGCCCCCCGCCGCACGAAGCGCGATGACTTCCACGGAGAGTGGAACTATACGATTTCGCCAACGGCGAAAAGTTGATCCACCTGTTTCGCCGCGGCTCCTGACATCAGGCAGCCCGGGCGCTTGACAGCCGAGGTCTCGCAGCGGAAGCTGCCCCAATGATTCTTGCCGGGTTTCCATTCTCGCGCAGCCACTTCTCGTCGCGCGGCCCGCAGGTTCCCGTTCGAGGTTTTCCGGAACCGGGGATTCGAGAAGTTTCGGTGCGGCTCGGGCTTTCGTTCGCGCTGGCGCTGATGGCGAGCGGCTGCGGATTCCTCAACGGCCTTTTCGGCGATTCGTCGCCCGACGCCGCCCCCCCGGACGCAGCAGTGGTGGACTCTGCCGGGGCGCCGGACATGGCGGTCGTCGCGAACGGGATCGGGGTTCCGTGCGCGAAAGATACGGACTGCTCGCAAGGACTGACGTGCATCACCATCTTCCCGGGCGGCCTCTGCGCACTCGTCTTCGCCGGCCAGTGCGGGCCGGCGAGCTGCCCTCCCGGGAGCGGCTGCCTCCAGGTCGCTGCCGACACCGCCGACTGCCTCCCCGCTTGCGATCCGCAAGGCCCGGCCTGCGCCCGCGGGGGCGTGTGCTATTCGGACGCCGACAGCCCGCGCGGCGGCGTCTGCGAGCCTCCCTGCCACGACAATGCGAGCTGCACCCGCGGCGTCTGCGACCCGGCGAGCCACCGCTGCGTCGGCCTGCCTTCCGGCGATATGGGGGCTCCTCCCGATCTCGCGTCCCCACCACAGGATCCTTGCCGGGGCGCCTGCAATGGCGGGCAGTTCTGCGTCTCGCTCCCGAGCAACGCATGCCTGACCCCGCGGCGGTGCGCGTGCGCCACGGGCTGCTGCGGCGACGGCGTGACCCTCAACGGCGCAGCGGTCGCGGGCGCCTGCATCCCGGCCGCCGATTGCAACGGACTGCCCAAGGATGACTGCCTCAACCCGGGCCAGCAGGCTGAGGGGCAGTGCATGATCGGGGCGGACTGTTGCAGCAACTACTGCCGCGGTTTCTGCCAAGACTGGCCGAAGAACGGTGACCCATGCTCGCCGATGGGGAATTGCAACTGGGGCGTGTGCGTGAACGGCATCTGCAGCTGCAACCCGGTCGGCACCCATTGCCAGGGGACGCACGAGTGCTGCAGTCTCAATTGCCAGAACGGCGTCTGCGCGCCGGGCCTCATGACCGAAGGCTCGCCATGCACCGAGAACCGATGGTGCTACACCGGGCTTTGCCTCAATGGCCGGTGCGCCACCCTGGAGCAGGATCCCGGCGTATCGGGCCAGCAGTACACCGCCGTCTGTCACGGCGACGCCGATTGTATCTCGAACGACTGCCCGATCGGCTTCGGCGGCGTCGGGAACTGCTCGTGCCGCAATGCCGGCGAAGCGTGCAACGACGACCACGACTGCTGCCATCTGCATTGCGTCGGCGGGGCGTGTGATTGATAGCGGCCATCGGGCGCGTGCATGACCTCGCCCGCCGCCCAGCGGAGAGACGGGGGCGGAGAAGACTATTGACCCAGAAACGGGATCGTGGTTAGCCTCCCCCCGCGCCACAGGCGAGGAACCCGCGAAACGGCCCGGAGGACCCATGCCGCCACGATGGATGCTGTTCCTGCTTTCGGCGGCTCCGACCCTCGGCGCCGCCGGCTGCTTCGAGTCGCCCGAGGATCTCGCGCCCTTCCCCTGCCCGGGCGACGGCGTTTGCTCCGACGACGGGTCGCTGGTGTGCGTGGGCCGAGGTGGCGCGAGCGGCTTCTCGCCCGTGTGCATTCCCCCCTCCGCCACCCCGCAGTACACGCCGTTCGACTGCGCCGCGGATGGCTCCTGCGCCGTCGACGGCTACACCTGCGTGCCGGGCACCGGCTGCGTGAGCACCGGCGACGTGGCCAGCTACACGCCGTTTCGCTGCTCGCCGAAAAGCACCTGTCCCCTGGACAGCCTCGTGTGCATTCCGCAGCTCGGTTGCCTGGTCAAGGACGAATGCGACGTGAGCAAACAGAACTGCCCGAGCGGCACGCGCCCCAAGTGCACCCGCGTACTCGACGGCGCTGGCGCCAGCTACTCCGAGTGTTTGGCTGAGACCGGGCGCGGGCAGCTCGGTCAATCCTGCACCCGTGCCGCCCCGGGCATGGACGACTGCGCCAAGGGGCTCTATTGCAATTCCGGGTTCAGTCCGGACGGTGCCCTCGCCTGCCGTCGCTTCTGCCATGCCTCGAAGGATTGCGGCGTGGGAGTTGTCTGCGTTCATCCCTTCGGCTCCACGAGCGACGGGATCTGCGTCCCCTCCTGCCGGCTGGGCGACGACACCTGCAGCGCCGACCGGACCTGCCGCCAGGTCGACGTCGACCCGGGCACGAAGGACGACTTGTTCGCGTGCACCATGGATGGCAACCGGGGCGAATGGGCCGCGTGTGACGCCTCGAATGACTGCGCCCACGGGCTCGAGTGTTATGTCGGCGTTTGCTGGCGACTTTGCGGCGGCGCGCTCACCTGTCAGGATGACCCCTGCTATCAGCTCTCGCCGTCTCATTCTGCCTGCTCCAACCCAAAGAATGGCATCTGCCAGTGCTCTTGCGACCTGTTCGGGCCATGCCCCGACGGGACGTCGTGCTCCCCCCTCGATCCCGTCGTCGACAACACGGCTAGCCTATGCCGCCCACGGGGCCCGGGAAAGGCGGGCGATCCGTGCGACCAGCAGGAATGGGAATGTGGGCCGAACCTGGTGTGTTTTGGCAATACCACGGATGGCTATTTCTGTCTCCCCATCTGCGACGGCGGCCATCCCTGTCCGCAGGGGCTCTGCACTCCGCTTCCCGGGCGCAATGACGGCGGCGGCATCTGCGAAGGGGAGTGCGTGCCGTGGACGGTGCCCTGCGGAGAAGACCATTTTTGCCCGCAAGGAAGCACGTGCGACGGCGGGAACAGCTGCGATTGCCCCAAGGGCGGCGTGTACTGCAACGGAACGCCGTGCGGCCCCGGTGGCTGCGTCGGGCCGGGTTACATGTGCAAATAGCCCGGCCCGGTCGGACGTCGATCATGGAAGTAGAACGACACCCTCGCCGGCGCGCCGTCGAGCGGCGGTTGCCCGGCCGGCGGCAGCTCCGAGGCTCTCCTGCACCGCATCATCGAGCGAGGTCGTGATGGGAAACGCGAAGCGTACCGGCCACCGGACGAGAGACTGCCTGAACGTGGCGCTGGTGATGGCGCTGGCCGGAACCGCGATTTCACCACCGGCCGCGGCAAAGGAAGCCAGGCGGCTGGCGGTGCTGGAGTTCAGCGGCAGCGATCTGAAGGTCGACGTCCTCGAGGCGATGTCGGACAGCGTGCGCTCGGGCGCGCTGGCGGTGCAAGGCCGCACCTACGACGTGATGACCCGCGAGAGCATCACGATGATCCTCAAGGAAATGGCCGGCAGCGGAAAATGTGGCGAGGGGGAGTGCGCGGTCGAGACCGCGCGCAATGTCGGAGCGCATCTGGTAATCACCGGAGACGTCCTGCTGGTCGAGGAGACCTACGTCGTGACGTTGAAGCTGCGTGAGACGCAGAAGGGCACGCTGCTGTCGACCCAGCGGGTGGAGGGAAAGGGGCAACTGGAGGTGTTGAACCGACTGCCCGGCGCCGCGCGCGCGCTCGTCAGCGAGGGGCTCGGCCTCCACGACTCCGGAGAAGAGGGAAGCGAGCTCAGCTTCAGCGAGATGTCGCTCCGGGTCGCGGTGCCCGAGGTGTCCGTGTCGTCGACCAACGATTCGCTGGGCGAAATCAACATTGCGGCCGAGCAGCGGCTCGAAGCGGCGATGGACCAGCAGGAGAACAAGAAGGCGCGGCCGGCGGACAAGGCGATGGCGTGGTGCGCTCTCGCGGGAATCACGGAGAAGAACCCGTACCTCGACAAGGCGAGCGCTGCGTGCAAGGCATGGCAGGCCTATGCCGAGGAACAGGACAAGATGTTCGAGCGCATGAAATTGGACTACGGGACACTCGACGAGTATCTCAGGCTCAAACGGAAGACGCTGCGCCAGAAGGAAGCGGTGGTGAATGCCTTCCTGGTCGCCTACAGACGTTCGGAGGAGGCCTCGTATTTGAGAGTCGTCGCGATGGCGGGCAAGGAGCTGGCCGCGGGCAGAGACGCCACGCTATGCCCGATCGAGCGAATCGAAGAATGCGGCGCTCAGCTGGTCAGGGAGGCTGCCGCCGAACAGCGACGAAGGGACGAGGCGGCGGCCGCCGAGCAGCGACGAAGGGACGAGGCGGCGGCCGCGGAAAAGGCGCGTCGCGACGACGAGGCCAGGCAGGCAGCCATGGCGAGGGCCGAACGTCAACGCAAGCTCGATGAGGAAACCGCCATACGGACGCACCGGCGAAGGGTTGGGATAGGCCTCATCGTCAGCGGCCTGGTGATGGGCGGCCTCTCCGGGACCTTCTTGGCCCTCGGCTCACACCAGAATGGCGTGATCCAGGAAGGAGGCCTGGCCTCGGGCTCGGACCTTCAGACCGCCATCAGCAATGGGCACCTCTACAACGGTCTTTCGATCGCGGGCGGCGTCCTGATGGGCGTTGGCCTCGTCATCGGGCTGCCCGTCGCGCTGGCGAATCTGCCGAAGCGGAAGGTTGGAGTCGACGTGTCGTTGTCACCCACCGGGATGGGGGCCGCCCTGAAAGCCGCTTTCTAAACGGGAGCGCGCGGCCGTACAACCAGACCTCGACGGCGCCGGTGACCTGCTGCTCACCGCGTTCGGCTGAGCGCCGCCAAGAAGATCGATGGAGATCGGCTCCGTGCTGAATCACGACAGTTGAGGGAGCAAGAAGACGCCCCCTCGAACAACTAATCAAGTCGGCCGAGGGGGCTTGTCTCCGTGTCATGGACGGAGACCCCGATGCTGCCGACATTCCCACTGGGCGATAAGATCTTCCGATGGCTCGTCGAGATCGACGAGGCGACTTGCCGGCGCGTGGCGGCCGCGGGCTGCCGATCGTGCGGCGGGCCGCTGCACCGCGGCGACTACCCGCGCAAGCCGCGCGGCGGGCTGGATGGGGCAGCGAGCGTAGCGAGTGGGGGACCCATCCGCGCGCAGGCGCGAAGCCATGCGTCAGATGGAACAGGCTCGTGACGGGAGGGATGGACCGACACCTCTTCAGTCCCCGAGGCAGATGTCGAGCGACCGCGCGGTGAGCACGACATCGGAATCGAGCGGTACCGCCTTCATCGTCTCGATGGCTTTGGTGAGCGGGATCGTTTTCACCCTGGGCGGATCGAGGGCGACCATGACGTTGATCTGACCGTCGGCGAGCGCCCGGATCGCCGCGGTGCCGAAGCGCAACCCGAGCAGCCGGTCGAACGTCGTCGGGCCGCCGCCGCGCTGCAGGTGCCCGAGCACCAGGCTGCGCGTCTCCTTGCCGGTCAGCCTCGCGATCTCCCCGGCCACGTACTGCCCGGCGCCACCCAGCAACACCTCGCGCCCCGCCTCCTTTGGGCCGCGGGTCATCAGGTGGCCGCCAATCGGCTTTGCCCCCTCGGCCACCACGACGATCGAAAAGTGGCGTCCGCTCGCCTCGCGGCGCTTGATCTTCTCGGCCACCTTCTCCATATCGAATGGAATTTCGGGAATCAAGATCACGTCGGCGGTCCCGGAGATCCCGGACTCGAGCGCGATCCATCCCGCGTAGCGGCCCATCACCTCCACCACCATCACCCGTTCGTGGGCCTCGGCCGTCGAGTGCAGCTTGTCGATGGCCTCGGTCGCGGTGGTCACCGCCGTGTCGAAGCCGAAGGTGATCACCGTCCCGGAGAGGTCGTTGTCGATCGTCTTGGGCACGCCGATGATTGGCATTCCCTTGTTGATGAATTTCTGGGCAATGCGCAGCGAGCCATCGCCGCCGATGCACACCAGCGCGTCGAGCTTCTTCTCGTGGAAGGTCCGCACGACGGTGTCGGAGATATCGGTCACCTCGACCTCTCCGTCTGCCCTCTTGGTCGGGAACTCGAAGGGATTGCCTTTGTTGGCGGTGCCGAGGATGGTCCCGCCAAGGTGCGTGATGCCGTGCACCGAGTCGGCGGTGAGCGACACGAACTCCTGCGCGTCGATCAGCCCGCGATAGCCGTGGCGGATCCCGTAAACCTCCCAGCCGCGCTCGAGGGCAGCGAGGGTGGCCGCCCGGATGACCGCGTTGAGGCCGGGCGCGTCGCCGCCGCCGGTGTTGATGGCAATCCGCTTGATTTTCGTGGGATCGATCCGCTCATCCATCGCGCGCTCTCCGCCGGCCTGAGCCAGCTCTTCATGGGTCGGTGGAAGCGTACGCGGATGGCGACCATGCGGCAACTCGCGCCCCGTGAGGGTGGGCGAAAGAGGCGCGGCCGAGATCCGCCACCCGACAATCATCGCCATCGCCGGCAGGAATAGAGAATTAGCGGCCGCTCCCCGAATCGCCGGCCGGGCCGCCATCGACGGAAACAAAAGCAGGCGCGGAGTCAGGCGCCGCGGCCGCCCCGCGCGGATGCGCCTTGAGACCGAAATACCCCCGATAAATCTCCATCGCCACCGGCGCCGCGACGTGGCCCCCGATCCCGCCGTGCTCGACAATCACCACCACCGCGATCTCGGGGTTCTTCGACGGGGCGAACGACGCGAACCAGGCGTGGGCGTTGCTGGTGTCCCAGCCGCTCGCGTCGCCGCGACGGTGGCTCACCACCTGCGCCGTCCCGGTCTTGCCGCACACCTCGGGGAGCGTCTCGTCGCGCACCGAGTAGGCGGTCCCCTTCTCCTCGTTCACCACGCCGCACAGCGAGCGACGCACCTGCTCGAGGTTCTCGCTCGCTGCGGCGATCCTGTGGCGCAGCCGCGGCGGGAAGGCCTGCACCACCTCGCCCGAAGGCTTCGTGATCCGCTCCACCAGCGACGGCACCCACAGATCACCGCCGTTCGCGAGCGCCGCGTAGGCCAGCGCCAGCTGCAGCACCGTGACCTTCGTGGCGCCCTGCCCGATCGCCGTGTTGAGGGTGTAGCCGATCCGGAAGCCGCCCTCGTGCCGGTAGAAGTCCTGGGTCGGGATGAAGCCCGGCACCTCGCCCGGCAGGCCGATCCCCGTCGGTGCGCCGAAGCCGAAGTCGACCGCCACCTGCGCCATCCGATCGAGCCCGATGCGCTCGCCGAGGTGATAGAAGAAGATGTCGCACGACTGGACCATTGCCTGGTACAGGTTGACCGCGCCGTGGTCCTCCATGCAGTGGAAGGTGTGGCCGGGCAGCTTGTAGGGACGGCAGAACATCTTCTCGTCGGGCTCCACGAGGCGGCCCTCGAGCCCGGCCAGCGCGGGAACGATCTTGAACGTAGAACCGGGAAAGTAATTTTCGCGCAGCGCCTTGTCGATCAGGGGGCGGTAGGGATCGTGCTGCAGCCGCTCGTCCTCGGCGCGGGTGAGCTTGCCGGTGAGCACGTTCGGATCGAACGACGGGTGCGAGGCGAGCGCGAGCACGCGCCCCGACGACACCTCGACCACCGCGGCGGCGGCGGAGCGCTGGCGGGCGAGCGCCTTCTCGACCAGTTTTTGGAGGTCGAGATCGATCGTCAGCACCACGTCGTCGCCGGGCTGCGGGTCCTGCTGGCGCGGCCCGCCCCCGAGCCCCATCGCGTCCAGCTCGTCCACGTCGGTCTTCACGCGCCCCTTCGCGTCGACGAAGATGCGCTCGAAGCCGTCCTTGCCGCGCAGGTACGACTCCCACTGCCGCTCGATCCCGGCGCGCCCGATCGAGTCGCCGAGCTTGTAGCCCTGGTCGCGCAGGCGCCCCAGCTCGTCGGGGGAGACCTGGTTCATGTAGCCGAGCACGTGCGCCGCGGTCTTGCCGAACGGGTAGGAGCGGTGGGCCTGCGCGTCGACGGAGACGCCCGGCAGGTCGGCCTTGTGGCTCTCCAGCGTCGCCATCTCCGTGCGCGAGACGTCGGCGAAGGCGAGCAGCTGCTGCATCCGGTCCTGCCCCTTCTTGCCGGCGACGCGCTCGACCAGCGCCGCGAGGTCGACGGGATCCACCTTCACCATCCGCCCGAGCTTCTCGAGGGTGTCCGGGGCGAGGAAGCGCGGCGTGACGTAGACGTTGTAGCTCGGGCGATTGTCGACGAGCACGCGGCCGCGCGCGTCGCGGATCTGGCCGCGCGTCGCCGGCAGTGGCACCTCCTTGACGAAGTTGTCGGCGCTCTTGCGGTAGTAGTGATCGCCGTGCAGCACCTGCAGGTACCAGAGGCGGGCGGCGAGGGCGACGAAGACCACCGTGATCAGCACGGCGAGCGAGCGATACGGCGCGTTGCCGGTGACGGCGCCGCCCGACCCGGTCTTCATCGCGGGCCCCGCGGCGGAGGCGTGCTGTCTGCTGCGACGAACATGGGCGCGCGAGTATAGCGCTCGACGGGAACCGCGCGCCCGCCGCCCCTGCGTGAGGCCCAGCGCTCCGCGGCGCCGCATCCCTTCGACCCGGCGCTCGATCGCCGCGATCTTCCAGGCCAGGCATCTCACTTGGTGCTAGTTTTTTCGGTTCGGGCCAGTCCCGGCAGGAAGCGGTGCCAGATGACGCGTAGACGACACAGCACCACGACGGACCAGGTCCCGGCCACCGAACCCGGGCCCACCGCGCCGCCGGCGGTCTTCCCGATCGTCGGGGTCGGCGCGTCGGCGGGCGGCATGGAGGCATTCACCGAGTTGCTCGCGCAGATCCCGCAGGACACGGGGATGGCGTTCGTGCTGGGTCCAGCACCTGGATCCCACGCACCCGAGCTACCTCTGCGAGGCGCTCGGCCGGTCGACGAAGTTCCCGGTCGAGGAGATCCGCGACGGAACGCGCGTCGAGCCCGACCACGTCTACGTCATTCCGTCCAACGCCGATCTCGGAATCCTCGGAGGCGCGCTCACGCTCCTGCCGCGCTCGACTGAGACGCGCAAGCCGCACCTGCCGATCGACTTCTTCTTCAAGGCGCTCGCCGCCGACCAGGGAAACCAGGCAATCGGCGTCGTGCTGTCGGGGACGGGCTCGGACGGCTCCGAGGGGCTTCGCGCGATCAAGGCGGAGAGCGGCGTCACGTTCGCGCAGGCTCCCCGCACCGCGAAGTTCGCCGGCATGCCCGAGGCCGCGGTCCAGGCGGGCGTGGTCGATTTCGCGCTGCCGATTCCCGCGCTGGCCCAAGAGCTCCTGCGCATCGGCAGCCACCCCTTCGTGCGGGGGCGCGCGACGGAGGTCCTCGCGGGTCGCGCCGACGACGGCGACCTGAAGAAGGTCCTCGTCCTGCTCCGCAACACGGTCGGGGCCGATTTCAGTGGATACAAACTCAACAGCATCCGGAGGCGCCTCGGCCGCCGGATGGCGCTCCATCGGCTCGAGTCTCTGTCGGACTACGTCCGCCTCCTGCGCGACGACCGCGCCGAGGCCGAGGCGCTCTTCGACGACCTCCTCATCCAGGTCACATCGTTCTTCCGCGACGCGGCGGCATTCGCGAAGCTGAAGGAAAGGGTCTTTCCCGAAATCCTGAAACAGAAGCGCGCGGGCGGGACCATTCGCATCTGGTGCGCCGGCTGCGCGACCGGGGAAGAGGCCTATTCGATCGTCATCTCGCTGCTCGAATTCCTGGCAAAGGAGAATGCCACCGACGTCCCGATCCAGCTCTTTGGCACCGACGTCAGCCTGCGAGCGATCGAGAAAGCGCGCGCCGGCTGTTTTCCCGATAGCGTCGCGCGCGACGTCGGCTCGGAGCGGCTCGCCCGTTTCTTCACCCGGATGGATGGCGGCGGCTATGCCATCAACAAATCGGTTCGCGAGCGGTGCGCCTTCGTGAAGCACGACCTGGCGAGCGATCCGCCGTTCTCGAAGATCGATCTCGTGAGCTGCCGCAACGTCCTCATCTATTTCGATCAGGAGTTGCAGAAGCGGGTGCTCGCCGCATTCGCATTCGCGCTCAATCAGCCGGGATTCCTCCTGCTCGGCCACGCGGAGAACATCGCCGAAGGGAGCAACCTGTTCTCGGTGGTCGATCGGGAGGACAAGATCTTCGCGAGGACCGCCGCCCGGAGCACCATTTTGCTGGCGACGTCCCGCGACGTGTACCCGGTCGCGGCGCAGTGGGTCGAGCCGGGCGCGCGCGCGGCGACCTCCGCCGAGGTCGTCCGGCGCACGGAGGGCATCCTCCTCGACCAGTACGCTCCCCCGGGCGTCATCGTGAATGATCGAATGGAGATCCTCTATTTCCGGGGGCACACCGGGCCGTACCTGGAGCCCCCGCCCGGGCAGCCGCAGCACGATCTCCTCAAGATGGCTCGCAAGGGCCTGATGGGGGAGATCCGCCTCGCCATCGCGCAGGCGAGGAAGGAAAAGACGACCGTGCGTCGGCCAGGCGTGCGCGTCGAGCACGACGGCGTCACGGGCCTGTGCAACGTGGTCGTCATCCCCGTCGCGTCTCCTCCCGAGTCGCGGGAGCAGGTCTTCGCCGTCCTGTTCGAGGACGTGAAGATTCCGCTGGCGGAGGCGAACGAGGCGGCACCTCCCGGAGCGGGGCCCGAGGGAGCGGCCGAGGCCGCCGACCCGCAGCGCGTCGCCAGGCTCGAAGAGCAGCTCCGAACGACCCGGGAATATCTCCAGTCGATCATGCAAGAGCATCAGCAAACCAACGAGGATCTGACCACCTCGAACGAAGAGCTGATGGCCAACAACGAGGAGCTGCAGAGCCTGAACGAGGAGCTGCAGACCGCCAAGGAGGAGCTGCAGTCGACCAACGAGGAGCTGTCGACCCTCAACGAGGAGCTGCAGTCGCGGAATACCGAACTGAGCCTGGCCAACAGCGATCTTTTCAATGTCCTTGCCAGCGTCGAGGTCCCGATCGTCATCGTGGACCGGGAGCGCCGCATTCGCCGCTTCACGCCGAAGGCCCGGCCCATCCTGAACCTCCTTCCATCCGACGTCGGGCGCCCGATCGACGACATCAAACCGACCCTCGCCATCGAGAACCTCGATCAGAAGATCGCCGAGGTGATCGACAGCGTCGAGATCCTGGAAGAGGAGGTCCGGGGTCGGGACGGGCGCTGGTACCGCCTCCAGATCCGGCCTTATGCGACGATCGACAAGAGGATCGACGGCGCGGTCCTTTCCATCGTCGACATCGATGTTCTGAAGCGCGCGCTGGGCGCGGCCGAGTGGGCGCGCGACTCCGCGCGGGCGACGGTGGAGGCCATCCAGGTGCCCCTCGTGGTGCTCGACGAGAAGCTCGTGGTCTCGTCCGCCAATGAGGCTTTTCACGATCGGTACGGCCCCGCGTCGGGGGACCTCGAGGGTCGGGGCCTCTACGAGATCATGGGCGGGGCATTCAATGTCCCGCAGCTCCGGGCGGCCCTCGCGCTGGTGGTCGAGGGCGACCAGCCTTTCCAGAAGTTGGAGGCGGAGCGCGAGATCCGGAATCTCGGGAAGCGTTCCTTGTCGCTCTCCGGACGATCCATCCTCCTGCCGGGGGGAGATCGGATGGTCATCCTGGCAGTGGAGGACGTCACCGAGCGCATCCAAGGCGAGGCGGAGCGAGCGCGCCTGCTCGAGGACGCGAAAGCCGCCGAGGCGGGCGCCGCCGAGGCGAATCGCACGAAGGACCTCTTCCTCGCCACGCTCTCACACGAGCTGCGCACGCCGCTGTCCACCCTGCTCCTGCAGGCGGATCGGCTGCGTCGAGGGAAGATGGACGACGAGCGCCTGTCCAAGGCGGGCGAGGCGATCGCGCGCGCCACGAAGGCGCAGGCGCAGCTCATCGACGACCTGCTCGACGTCTCACGAATCGCGACCGGCAAGCTCAAGATGGAGCTGCAGGCGGTCCGCCTCGCGTCGGTGGTCCAGGCGGCGGCCGAGACGATCGGTCCGACCGCCGCGCGGAGGCGGATCGAGGTCGAGGTGCACGTCGACGAGTCCCTGCCGCCCGTGGCGGGTGACCCGGCGCGGCTGGAGCAGGCGGTGTCGAACCTGCTCACGAACGCCATCAAGTTCACCCCCGATCGGGGACGCGTGACCGTGACGCTCGACGCGGCCGGCGATCGCGAGAGGATCCGGGTCACCGACACCGGCATCGGCATCGACCCCGATTTCCTGCCGCACGTCTTCACTCGGTTCAGCCAGCAGGACCGGGGGCAGACGCGGACCCATGGCGGTCTCGGTCTCGGGCTCGCCATCGTGCGCTACGTGGTCGAGGCGCACGGCGGCACCGTCGAGGCGCAGAGCGCCGGCAGGGACGCGGGCACGACGTTCACGGTCCTCCTTCCATCGATGAAGGGGCTGGCCACGCCGGTCCCGCCGTTCGAGAAACGGTTCGTTCCGCCGGGCCACCCCGGGAGCATCGAGGGCGTGCGCGTCCTCGTCGTGGAAGACGATCCGGGGACGCGCGAGGCGCTGACGGAGATGCTCGCGCTGAGCGGCGCCGAGGTCCGGTCGGCGGAGTCGGCCGGCAAGGCGATCGAGATGTTCGAGGAGTTCCGACCCGGGTTGATCGTCTGCGACATCGCGATGCCCGAGGAGGACGGCTACAGCCTTCTTTCCCGGATCCGCGCGCTCGGCCCGAGTCGCGGCGGCGACGTCCCGGCGCTCGCCCTCACCGCGCTCGCCGGCGCGGAGGATCGACGCCGCGCGCTGGCGGCGGGATTCCAGATGCACATCGCGAAGCCGGTCGACATCAATCGACTCGTCGTGGCGGCGGCGCAGCTGGTCCGGCAGCCGCCGCCCGCCGGCGCGGAGGAGCGTCAACCGGGCGGTTAGGCCCAATGGCGTTCGTTTAGGCGCCCGGCCGAAATAATGTCGCCATTCTCGGCGGTCGAGGCGCCCGATCCGGCGAGGAGCGAGGAGAGAGCTTGCTCTCTGCAAGTGACCGACGAGCAACGAAGTCGGTCGGGATGGATCGGCTGCCCAGTTGGCGAGATTATTTCGGCCGGGCGCCTTAGGCTCCGCCCGTGGCCGTGGCCACGAAAAGTCCTTATCCGAACGGCATTGTCGCCTGGCCGTTGGGGCGCCTAAGGCGCCCGGCCGAAATAATGTCGCCATTCTCGGCGGTCGAGGCGCCCGATCCGGCGAGGAGCGAGGAGAGAGCTTGCTCTCTGCAAGTGACCGACGAGCAACGAAGTCGGTCGGGATGG
>JAJXSP010000371.1 GCA_021784515.1 Myxococcales bacterium
CGACCGGGCCAGCGCCTCGGCGCGCTCGGCGATGTCCTCGGCGAGGTCGCCCATGCGCTCGAGGTCGGTGACGATCTTGAGCGAGGCGGCGATGAAGCGCAGGTCGTAGGCGGCGGGCTGACGGAGCGCGAGCAGCCGGATGCACTGCTCGTCCACCTCCATCTCGATCACGTTCACCTCGGGGTCGCTCTTCTCCACCTCCTCGGCGATCGCCACGCTCCGGTCGCCCAGCGCCTGCATCGCCGAGGCGAGGTGCGACTCGACGACGCCCGCCATGAGCAGGAGCTTGTCCTTCAGCTCGCGAAGCTCGACGTCGAAGTGCTTGAGGATGTGGTCGTGGCTCGTGGTCATTCAGCCTCTAGCCGAACCGCCCGCTCAGATAGTCCTCGGTGCGCGGGTCCGACGGCGCCGTGAAGATGCGCTCCGTCGGTCCGTGCTCCACCAGCTCCCCGAGCAGCATGTAGCCGGTCTCCGTCGAGACGCGCGCCGCCTGCTGCATGTTGTGGGTCACGATCACGATCGTATAGCGCGAGACCAGCGCGCGCATCAGTTCTTCCACCTTGAGGGTCGCGATCGGATCGAGCGCGGAGCAGGGCTCGTCCATGAGCAGCACCTCCGGCTCGACCGCCACCACGCGCGCGATGCACAGCCGCTGCTGCTGCTCGCCCGACAGATCGAGCGCCATCTCGTCGAGACGATCCTTGAGCACGTCCCACAGGTCCACGGCGCGCAGCGCACGCTCCACCACCTCGTCGAGGAGCGCGCGCCCGGGCCGCCCGTGCACGCGCAGCCCGTAGGCGACGTTGTCGTAGACCGAGAGCGGGAACGGGTTGGGCCGCTGGAACACCATCCCCACCTTGCGGCGCAGCGCCTCCACGTCGGTGCGGCGGTCGTAGACGTCCGCGCCGTCGAGCAGCACCCGCCCCTCCACCCGCACGCCGCCGACGAGGTCGTTCATCCGGTTCAGGCAGCGCAGCAGCGTGGACTTGCCGCACCCCGACGGCCCGATCAGCGCGGTGATGCGCCGCTCGCGGAAGGAGATCGACACGTCCTTCAACGCGTGGAAGGCGCCGTAGTGGAGGTGGAGGTGCTCGACCTCGATCTTCGGGGAGCCGGCGCCGCTCATGGCGGAAGGAGCGCGAGGTGGATGGCGAGCGCCCGGTCGAGCGCGCGCAGGGTCTCGCCCGTCACCCGCCCCGCGCGCCCGACCACGCGGGCGCGATCGTAGGTCATCACCATCGAGGCGTTCGCGACGCGCTTCTCCTTCACCGTCGAGCGGGGCGGGCGCAGGTCCACCATGTACTCGCGCGCCGCGCGCTCCGCGGTGAACGCCTGCGTCGGCACCACGGTCACCGCCTGGCCGTAGCGGTTCGCCAGATCGTTCGACACGACGACGCAGGTCCTCGTCTTGCGCGGTTCGACGCCCACCGACGGGTCACACGAGATCCACAGCACGTCGCCGCGGCGAAAGTCGATCGGCTCATCGCTCCTCATTCTTCGAGCAGCTCGAGCTGGCCGCGCTCGAGGTCGGCCAGCGCCTCTTTCGCGTCGGTCCGCCCGGCCGCGTAGTCCTCCGCCAGCTTGCGCCGACGCGCCATCGCCTCCCGGCGGGCGAGCCCCTCGGTGAGGATCTCGCGCGCGAGCGTCGCGACGTGCTTGTGCGCACGACGCGCGTCGCGGTCGAGCCGCGTGAACGTGTCGCCGTCAAGTGTCAGATTCAGCCGCGCCATGACACGGAGGGTAGCACGTCACCCTCGCCTCATCCGAAGCGTCCCGAGAGGTAATCGTTCGTGCGCGGGTCCGACGGCGCGGTGAAGAGGCGGTCGGCCGGGGCGTCCTCCACCATCTCGCCGAGGAGGAAGAAGGCGACGCGGTCGCCGACGCGCGCCGCCTGCTTGGTGTTGTTCGTCACCAGGACGATCGTGATCCGCTCGGACAGCTCGGTCAGCGCCTCCTCGATCTTCAGCGTCGAGATCGGGTCGAGGCCCGAGCACGGCTCGTCGAGGAGCAGCACCTCCGGCTGCAGCGCGAGCGCGCGCGCGATGCACAGCCGCTGCTGCTGGCCGCCCGAGAGCTTGAGCGCCGAGACGTCGAGCCGGTCCTTCACCTCGTCCCACAGCTGCGCCTGGCGGAGACTGCTCTCGACGAGCGCGTCGAGGTCGACCCGCTTGCGCACGCCGGCCAGCCGCGGGCCGAAGACGAGGTTCTCGTAGATCGAGCGCGGCAGCGGCTGCGGCGAGGCGAACACCATCCCCACCCGACGCCGCAGCTGCGCCAGCGGCACCTCGCCGAGGAGCAGGTGCTTGCCGTCGAGTGTCACCGCGCCGTCGACGCGCGCGCCGTCGACCTCAATGGCGAGCAGGTTGAGCGTGCGCAGGAGCGAGGTCTTGCCGCTCCCCGCCGGACCGATGATGGCGTGGATGGAGCGCTCGCGGATGCGCAGGTTCACCCCGCGCAGCACCACCGACGAGCCGTAGCGCACCGAGAGATCGACCACCTCGATCTTCGTTCGCTCGCCGACCTCGGCGCCACGGTAGGGCGCGTCGATCACGAGAACCTCTTCATGAAGCGGTGCATGAGGCCGTAGGCGGTGGCGTTGATCACCAAAATCGCCAGCACCAGCACCGCCGCCGTCGCGTAGGCCTTCGGCATCGAGATGCCCTCGCGCGCGAGCAGGTAGAAGTGCACCGACATCGTGCGCGCCGGATCGAACAGCGACACCGGCATCTTCAGCGACGAGCCGGCGGTGAAGATCACGGCCGCCGTCTCGGACAGGCTGCGGCCGATGCCGAGGATGATGCCGGTGAGGATCCCGGGCAGCGCCGACGGGAGCACCACCTTCACGATCGCCTGCCACTTCGACGCGCCGAGCGTGTAGGCCACCTCGCGGTACTGCGGCGGCACCGACTTCACCGCCTCCTCGGCGGTGCGGATCACCGTCGGCAGGATCATGAAGGCGAGGGTCAGCCCGCCGGCCAGCACCGACCAACCCATGCCGAGCGTGATCACGAAGAACACGAAGCCGAACAGGCCGAAGATGATCGAAGGCACGCCCGCCAGGCACTCGGCGCCGAAGCGCACCACGCGGGTGAGGAAGCCGCCACGCGTGTACTCGGTGAGATAGATCGCGGTGCCGAGCCCGAGCGGCGTGGCGACGGCGACGGCGACGGCGGTGACGTAGAGGGTGCCGACGATCATCGGCAGGATGCCGCCGGCGCGCCCCATGTCGCGCGGCGCCTCGGTGAGGAAGTCGCCGGTGACGTAGGGCAGCCCGCGCCGCAGCACGAAGGCGACGATGAAGACCAGCACGCCGACGGTGAGCGCGGTGGCCGCCCACAGCAGCGTCTTGGCGACGATCTGCGTGACCCGCGGCGCGACCAGCGGCGGGCTCATCCTCCCGAGCGACGGCGAGGTCGTGCTCATCGCGCCCCCCGCGAAAGCGCGCCGAGCGCCCGCCGCCACAGCGGCCGCCGCGTGCGACGGCGGGGGCGACGGCGTGCCAGGCTGGCGAGCGAGTTGAGCGCCATGACGATCACGAACAGCACGATCGCCGTCGCGAACAGCGCGCGCGCGTGGTCGCCCGAGGCGTAGCCCATCTCGAGCGCGATGTTGGCGGTGAGCGTACGCACCGGGTCGGTGATCGCGTGCGGGACGCGCACCGAGTTGCCCGCCACCATGATCACCGCCATCGTCTCGCCGAGGGCGCGGCCCATGCCGAGGATCACCGCCGCCACCAGCCCCGAGCGCGCCGCCGGCAGCACCACCATCCGGATGGTCTGCCACTCGGTGGCGCCGAGCGCGCGCGAGCCCTCGCGGTAGGAGCGCGGCACCGCCTGCAGCGCGTCGATCGAGATGCCGATGATCGTCGGCATGATCATGATGCCGAGGATCACCGAGGCGGCGAGCACCGACGGGCCGGGCCCTCCGAGGTGCTCGCGGATCCACGGCACCAGCAGCACCACGCCCATGAAGCCGTAGACCACCGACGGGATCCCGGCCAAAAGCTCGATGGTCGGCTTGAGCAGCGCGCGCGCCCGCGGCGGCGCCAGCTCGGCCAGCACGATCGCGCAGGCCAGCGCGAGCGGCACGCCGATCGCCAGCGCCCCGATGGTGACCACCGTCGAGCCGACGATCATCGGCCAGATGCCGAACTCGCCCTCGAGCGGCCGCCACGCGCCGCCGAACAGGAAGTGGCCGACGCCGGTCTTGTAGAGCACGGGCGCGCCCTCGCGCACGATGAAGACGGTGATGAGCGCGAGCACGCCGATCGCCGAGAAGGCGATCATCTGCAGCGCGCGGCGGACGAGGGCGGCGCGCATTATTGGGCGGGAATGAGGCCTTCCTTGCGGACCAGCTCCTGCCCCGCGGGCGAGAGCACGTAGGCGATGAAGTCCTTCGCCGTCCCCGTCGGTGCGCCCTGCGTGACGAAGAGGAACGGCCGCACCAGCGGGTACTTGCCGGCGACCACGTTCGCCTCGGTGGCGTCGACGCCGGCGAGCTTCACCGCCTTCACCTGATCGTTGACCAGGCCGAGCGAGATGTAGCCGATCGCCGCCGGGTCGCCGTGCACCATCTCCCGCACCGCGCCCGTCGAGTCCTGCACCAGCGCGCTCGTCGCCACCTTGCTCCCGCCGAGCGCCAGCTCCTCGAACGCGCCGCGCGTGCCCGATCCCTCCTCGCGGGTGATCACGTTGAGCGGCTTGTCGATCCCGCCCAGCTCCTTCCAGCTCTTCGCCTGTCCGGAGAAGATCGCCTTCACCTGCGCGAGCGTGAGGTCGGTGATCGGGTTCGCGGGGTTGACGACGATGGCGATGCCGTCGCGCGCGACGACGATCGGCGTGAGGCTCTTCTCGTCCGCCTTCAGATCGCGCGACACCGTGCCGATCTGCGCCGCGCCGGTCTGCGCCGCCTTGATGCCCGCCGTCGAGCCGCCGCCCTGCACGTTGATTTGCGCCCCGGGGTGCGCCGCCGAGTAGGCCTCCGACCACTTCTCGGCGAACGGCTGCACCGACGTCGAGCCGGCGAGGGTGAGAGGGCCCTGCGCGTTCCCCGCGCCGCCGCCGTCGCGCTTGCACGCGCCGAGCGCCAGGCAGGCGAACGCCACTACCGAGAGAGATCGCTTCATGGAAGGCTCCTTGACGCGAAAGCTAGCCGTGCGGTCGGCTTCGCTTGGTGACGGTTCTGTGACATCCCGGACCGCGGCTAGAACAGGTAGAACGCCGAGAGCTGGACGCGGTGGTTCCTGGCGTCCACGCCGTCGTCGTAGTGGTCGTCGAAGAACGCGTACTCGAGGCCGAGCCGCACCGCCGGCGTGACGTCGCAGAAGACGTTGCCGTCCACCCAGTCCTCGGCGAGGCGCAGCTTCCCCATCGAGCCGAGCTGGCTCGCGTTGTTCGACTGGGTGTGCGAGTAGTTGCCCGAGATCCAGAGCCGCCCGTCGAGGCCGGGCAGGTAGTACTGGAGCCCGACGATGTACGAGGTCCACTGGACGAGGTGCGCCTGGCCGTCGGCCGTGAACTGGACCAGTCCGCCGTCGACGAGGGGCGTGTAGGTCGGCGCCGGCATCGCCATCGTCGGATTGGGCAGCGCGGGGTTGCTCACTCCACCGTTGAGCCCGGTGTACAGATCGGCGGTCCCCAGGCCGTAGGCGAACTCGCCCGTGAGCGAGAGCGAATTGCCCTTCTTCTCCTTCGTCGCGGGAATCACCGGCACGAAGGCGTCGGCGGCCACTCCCCAACCGGTCAGCCCGACGCTGTTCTTCGGCGAGGCGGTGAACTCGGGGACGCTGAAGTGGCGCACATCGCCGGTCACCGCGATCGAGAGCGGCGAGATCGTCGTGCCGGTGGCGCCCATCGTCTGCATTCCCGTCCATTTGTTGATCGCCAGGTGCACACCCGCCTGGCCCTCGGGGATCGCCGAGTCGCGCTGCGGCGGGCGCATCGCGGCGATGGCCATTTCGAAGGTCACCGCGCTCGATTGGATCGTCTTGGAAAGGCGGATTTGCGGCGTGCGCGAGTAGATCTGCCCGGGGACGCCCTGGATCTCGACGGTGTTGGGGTGATAACCCGACTGCCAGCCGAACAATTGCCAGTACTGGCCAATCAGGATGTCGACGATCGGAGTCTCCATCTTCAGCGCGAAGTGGCGGATGCGGAAGGCGGGGTTGGTGAAGAATGCCGCCTCCGACACGCCGGGGGGCTGGTTGCCGAGGAAGTCCATCTCGAGCAGCGCGCTGGTCCGGATCCGGTGGAACTCCGGGGCGCGCAGCCGGAAGCCGAGCCGCGAGTTGCGCACGCCGAAGGTGAGCTGGTCGTGGGATCCCGCGTAAGTGCCCGGCCTGGCGATCTGG
>JAJXSP010000372.1 GCA_021784515.1 Myxococcales bacterium
ACCCACGTCGCCCTCCTGCGCGCGGTCAACGTCGGCGGCCGCAAGCCGGTCGCCATGCCGCAATTGCGTGAGCTCCTCGCGGGGCTGGGTTTCGTCGAGCCGCGTGGCACGAGGTCGGGCGGCGGGCTCGCGTCGCGGGGCCCCCCGGGTCGCGCGGGACGCTCGCGTCGCGCGGCGCGGCGGCGTCGGGCGTCGCGAGATCGTCGTCGATCGAGGCGCCGCTGTCGCCGCAGCCAGCGAAGAGGAGCAGGACCAGGCAGGCCTTCTTCGCCGTCATTTCGACAGATGCTCCACGACTCGTCGTCCCGACGTCAACCGCGCCGACGGCTTGCCCGCACGGCCCACTCCCCGTCGCGGGCATGGGTGGCGCGCGAGGCGACGAGGCGCCGGATGGTGCGCGCGCCTGCCGCCTGATACCGTGCTCGTCACCCGCCGGGACGGAGAGGATGCGCGAATGAAGACCAAGGTGATCTGGCTGTTCCTCGCGTGCTCGGCGATCGCAGGCTGCGCCGGCCGCGAGATCTACCGCGTCGTCGGGTGCGAGGAGCGCCTGGCGATCCCCTACAAGCGGATGGAGTGCCGCGCCTGCGTCGAGCGGCCGCGGCCGCACAAGTTCCTGCCCGACAATCCCGACGGCGCGCGCTGCGTCATGCGTTGATCGCCGGCGCGCCGGGCGCCCCGCGGGCGGTCGGGGAGCGAGCGGAACGTCGCCTGCCTTGCGATCGGCCATGCGCCAATCCCTCCTTTGCATTGCGTTCATTGCGACCCTGTCGACCGTCGCCGGCTGCCAGCCGGGTTGCCACCGTGACGGCGACTGCCGTCAGGGCGACCTGTGCGTCCCGCCTGGCCACGACCGCCCGGTCGGCCCATGCGCCGCACCGCCGCCGTGCCAATCGGACGCCGACTGCGCGGCCGGCTTGAATTGCGGGATCACCGAGTCGGATTGCGCGCCGTGGGGAACGGCCTGCCGTCCGCCGTGCAACGCGGACGCGGACTGTGTGGCGGGAGCGGCATGCACCAACCAGCACTGCGTCGGCCGCCCGTGCGCCGGCATGTCCGACTGCCCTTCCGGCCTCGGCTGCGTCGGCGGGGCCTGCGCGCGGCTCGCCTGCGCCGGCGACGGTGACTGCGCGGGCGGAGCCTGCGTGAACGGCGCCTGCTACTCCGGCACCGGGACGTGCGACGTGGCGCTGCCGTGACCGTTCGCGGGCGGGATACGGAGCTGGCGCCGGAGGATGGCGCGGGCGAACGACGCCGGATTTTCGCGAAAGCGCGACACGCGTGCCGCGATTTCGACTTTTCGCAGCGTTGGTTCCCCGCCCCTTCGTCCTCCACACCGCTCCTAGGAGCCTGTTCGCGTAATTCCCTGCTGCGGCGTCCGATGCGCTCGCCCAGGCTTCGTCGCTCCTCCTTGGATTACGGAAAGTAGTCCTTCGTCGTCGCTCCTCGCCTGGGCGGCGCCTCGAACGCCTCGCGACGGCGCCTTACGGAAACAGGCTCCTAGCGCCGATTCCACTGCGTTCAGAAATCCGGCCCCGGCGATGCTGCGCTCGCAAAAGACCGGCCTACCCCTCGGCCTCTTCGCCAACCTCACCGCCATCGGCCGTCTCGGCGCCTAGGGCGAGTCGCGCCGCGGCCACCTCCTCGCCGACGGCACGGCGCTCATCCTTGGTGACGCCGTACAGCTCGAACACGCGGTCATTGATCTCGGTTTCGACGACCTCGATCTGGCGCGAGGCCAGGGTGCGGTCCCGATCTGCGCGCGCTCCGTTCAGCTTCTTGTAGCCGGCCACGGCCCGCTCCGCGAGAGCACCGAGGGCGCGGAGGTCGGTCGTGCTCGACGGCAACCGAATCGGCAACAGATTGATGAAGCGCGCCTCGCAGGAGAACCAGCCGCCCCTGAACGGCGAGGAGAAGCCCGGGGGCCGCAGCATCCACTCCAGGAGCGAGCTGTTGAGGAGCGCCAGCAGCGGCCCCGCGAGGTCCGGCCGCGCCGGCAGCAGGCCGTACCCACCTGCGGCGCCACCGAGCAAGTAGAACTGCCCTTCACCGTCGAGAGAAAAGGCCATCCGGTCGGCCATGTCGGCGGTCAGCAGCTTCGGCCGCTCGAACAGCGTCATGTTCTTTGGGTAGATGTAGGCGTACCAGCCTGCGCCCTTCATCCGACCCCGCTCTCGATCTTCGAGCTTCTTCTTGTTCTGCGAGATGTACTTCCAGACAGCCGGATAGCGGGCCTCGAAATCGCGCGGCGGGATCAGCACGGCATCGTCGCCGGCCACGTCGTAGGGGAAGAGGACAACCTTCCTCGGGGGCAGCGGCGCGAAGCGCTTCATCTCCTTGCCCTTGACGATGTACTTGAGGGGGCCACGCTCCAGCTCGATCGCCTCTCCATCGAGCGCCTTCGACCGCACCAACAGGCGTTCGCCGCGGTCCTCGACGACATCCAGGACGTAGACAGGATCGAGGCTGGTTTTGAGGCCCTGGAACACACGAGGGCACACCGCCGGGTCGTTGAGGAACGGCCCCTGGCTGCGCAGGCGATCGAACAGCGGGCGCAGGGCCGCGCGCACGCCGGGATACCAGGGGCCGTCGCCGAGCTGCTCCCAGGTGACCGCGTGCTCCCACATCGATGGGGCCTTCTCGACGCCCTGGGCGCGGAGCTTGGGCGGCGACATGCGCCGGTATGCCAGCGACGCCGCCGCCGTCTTGGTGAAGAGGGCGATGCAGGTGTACGTCGTCGGGTCCTCGAACACCTGCTCGTGGGCGAAGTCGTAGGTCTCGGCGAAGTGCTTCCCGTCGAGGAGGAGCCGCCGCACGGGTGCGCCGTAGGTTGCCTGCCACCACTTCCTGGGGACGATGAAGCCGAACCTGCCGCCCTCGCGGAGAAGGGGACCGTTGCCCTTCGACCCGCGGAGCACCCGCTCGATGAAGGGCACGTAGAGGTCTTAGTTGCCCTCGGCCGCGGTCTTGTAGAGTCGCTTGTACATCTCGACTTCCACGGGGGCGAACTCGGTCAGCGCCTGCACCCGGATGTACGGCGGGTTGCCGATCACCGCGTCGAAGCCACCGTGCCCACCGTCGTCGACAGCCCGAAGGATCTTGCCGAAGCCGCTCCCCTCGGACTCCCAGTCGAAAGCGTTGATCCGGCGCACCTCGTCGTCGGTCCAGTCGATCTGCGGGTCGAGGTGCTGGCTGGTGATCAGCGAGTTTCCGCACAGCAGGTTGTGCGAGAGGTCGGGCAGGTACTTTTCGGCTTTCCACATCTCCAGCGTGCGCTGGAGCGCGATGGTCTCCTCGGCCTCGTCCTCCAGGAGCTTGAGGTACAGCGACATCTGCGCGACCTCGACGGCCTGGGGATCGAGGTCGACGCCGTAGATGCACTTCGACAGGATGTCCCGCTTCTTCTGGAGCGTGAGCCGAAGGTTCGCGTCGCTGTCGACGTAGACCGCGTTCTTGTACTTCTTCACCGGGTCCTTCGCCTGGGCGTAGAAGGCGAGGTGCCAGTCCATCAGATACTGGTAGGCGCCGAGGAGGAACGACCCCGATCCGCATGCTGGATCGAGGACGCGCAGATCGAGCACCTTCTCCGGTGTCGCGCCCTCGACGAGGGGGCCGAGCACCCGGTGGGCGATGGCATCGACGATGAAGCGCGGCGTGTAGTAGACGCCCCCGGCATGACGGACCTCGGGCTTCTGCTCGACCTTGGCGCGGTGGCCTCCATCGGTGACCCGAACCACGCTGCCCAGGAACTGCTCGTACACCGCGCCGAGCATCTCGACTGGCATCGCGTCGAACTTGTACTGGCCCTCGGGGAAGTAGAGGCTCTTGATGATGTCGACGAGGATCTTGTTGTCGTCGAGATTGGCCTCGTCGGAGAGGGAGTGCGGGGCGAATAGGCCGCCGTTGTACTGGGGGCCGAGGCGGTGGAACAGGTCGATGAGGTAGCCGTAGAGGGGCTTCTTCTTGCCGTCGATCTCCCAGCGCTCCATCGCCCTCTGGAGGGTGTTGGTGCGCTCCATCCCGCGGTCCTCGGCGACGCGGGCGAACACCAGGCGATCGATGAACCGCTGCACCGCCTCGGTCAGCTCGTAGCCATCGCGGAAGTCGTTCCGGCGGGCCAGCTCCCGGGCCAGCTCCTCGCGCCACTTCGTGAGAGCTTCGAGGAAGTCGTCGTCGACGGCGCGGGCGCCGCGGGCCTTGAAGAGATCGCGCTCGATCTTCCCACGCTGCCTGACCGTCGCCGCCAGCACCGACGCCACGAGCTTCTCAATGGCACCACCGATCACGGCGTCGCGCGAGAACGTGTCGAAGAGGAGGTCGAACTTCTCGACGTAGGCCTGGTAGGTGAGCGACAGGTCTTCGATGCGGCCGAGGTTGGGCTTGTCGAAGTGGGGCTTGAACGCGCCGTGGAAGGTGTACAGCTCCTCGAAGTCGGTGAGCACGCCGAGGGGAGCGCGCTGGCTCCAGACGTAGTTCTTGAGCTGGAAGGTGGCGGCCTTGTCGGCGGCGAGATCGTGGGAGGGCTGCTTCGCCTCCACGTAGAACTTCAACTCACCGCCGGCGTAGAAGCCGTAGTCGGGCCGCCTCCGGTTTCCCTTGCCGGCGCGGTCCTCGACGATGACCTCGCGCTGGGCACCGATGCGGCGCTGCCCCTCCTTCACACCCCAGCCCAGCGCCTCGAAGAAGGGGTCGATGAAGCCGGCGCGGACCTTCGCCTCGTCGTACTTCTTCGCGTCCTTGAAGACGGCTTTGCCCTCGTCGAACTCCTTGACGAGCTGCGCGATCGTGTCCTTGGCCTTGGCCCGCTCCATGCGCGGCAGTCTCCCCCCACGGCCGCGGACGAGCAAGCCCCTGCGACGAACGGCGGGCGTGGCGAGGCGGACTTCGGGCGGGCGGCGCTCCGCGCCTTGGCTTGGCCAGCCTGCGGGTGGCTGATTGGTACTGGACGAGGTCGGGGTCCTTCGCGGCCAGCCGGATCTGCGCCGTGCGTCGAATGACGCGTCGCGACCGGATCTCCCGCGGCGTCGACGCGCGCGATGGCGGCGTTGACCGCTTCGTCCGTCGCCTTCGGGTCCAGCAGCACGTCTTCCGCTTCATCGAGGAGTTTGTTCAGGGTCTCCCGGTCGACCATCGCCGTCATCAGCCCTTCGCTCTGCAGGAGTGAAGGTGAAGGCGAAGGCGAAGGCGCGGTGAACGCGAACGGGAACGCGAACGCGAAGAAAAAGAGGTGAAAAATTTGCTCCCCCTCCGACCGCTTGTTAGTGTGCCGACGCGTCAGGGCCTCGCGAACTCAATCCAGCTTCATTCCGATTGGAGGAAACATGGGGAAACCGTCGGTTCACGGATCCGTCCACTCGCCCGAAGTGAAGTCGCAATCCGGCGCCGAAAAATCGATTGACGCCCTCACCGCCGAGGAGTCGACCGCCGCCGAGGCCGAGCGCGCGGAATTGATGGGCGACGCGCAGGCCGCCTATTCGAAGGAGAACCCTCGCATCGACGGGGCCCTCCTCGTGACCGCCGTCGACGAGGTGGTCAAGTTGTTCGACCGCGCCGCCCAGCCGGTCCTCGCCAATCTCCTCTACGGCGGCGACATCCACGTGCTCGTCGCCGCCGCTCGCCAGATCGCCGGCGAGCTCCAGGCCGATCTCCACCACGCCCCGCCCAACCTCACCCGCCTCTCGACCGACACCTCGAAGATCGAGGCGATCATCGCGGCCGCCAACACCGACTACGGCCGCGCCCGCGATTCGATCGTCGACGCCGCCAAGGGCAAGCGGCGCTTCGGCGACGCGCGCGACTTCGGGCGGGGGATGGACTTCGATCTCGACTCGGCCGACGGCGTGCGCGCCGCCATCCAGCAGCTGTTCCACGGCGCCGAGACCCACCCCGCGATTTTCAAGGCGTCGGGCGTGAGCCAACAGCAGCTCACCACGCTCCGCGCCCACCAGACCGCGCTCGCCGCCATCCCCGGCGCTCGCCGCCAGCGCAACGAGAAGAAGGACACCCTGCGCGAGCGCATCCAGACCCGCCGCCTCGCCCTCAAGGCATTCGGCCACCTCTACCGCGGCCGCACCCGCTCGGCGGTCGCCGACCCCGCCATGTTCAAGAAGGCGCTCGCGCCGATCCCCCGTCTCTCGGAGCGCCGCGTCGCGGCCCACCCCACCCCGCCGCCCGCCGCCGCCCCCGTCGCCCAGTAGCCCACCCTTCCCCTACTCCTTCTCACGCTCACGGAACCCCGCCGGGAGAGCTGCGAACCCCGCCGGGAGAGCTGCGAACCCCGCCGGGAGAGCTGCGAACCCCGCCGGGAGAGCTGCGAACCCCGCCGGGAGAGCTGCGAACCCCGCCGG
>JAJXSP010000373.1 GCA_021784515.1 Myxococcales bacterium
TTGTTGGCCGCCGCCTGCGCCCGCGCGCCCGCCGTCTCCGGGCGCGGGCGGTCGAACTCCGCGCGCGCGGCGGTCTTCTTCGTCGCCGCGCGGCCGACGGTGCGCATGTAGCGCGTCTGCGCGCGCAGCTTCCTCAGCACCGCCTGCCGGTTCGCCACCTCCGCGTCGAGCGCCTCCCGGTTCTCGGGACGCTGCGCGAGCGCGACGTGGAACTTCGCGGCGGCCTCGCCGAGCTGGACCTGGGCGGCGACCGGAAACCCGCGCCGCGCGAGCGCGTCCGAGTGGGCGGCCAGCGGCGCCCCGAGATCGCCGAGGTAGCGGTCGAGATCGACGTCGTTGTCGGGGAACCGGCCATCGCACAGGAGCGTCGTCGCCAGCGCCGCGTCGCGCCCGTCCATGGTGATGCAAACGAGCGCCCGAACGCGCGCCCCGACGAGCTCAGCCCGCTTCGCTCCCGTCCGGCTTCGTCGGCAAGAGGTGCTCGAGGCCGTGCTTGCGGAGGCGGTAGTAGAGCGTCGAGCGATTGATCCCGAGAGCGCGCGCGGCGCCCGCGATGTTGCCCGCGTTGCGCTCGATCGCCGCGACGATCTCGTTGCGCTCCTGCTCCTGCAGCCGCGCCTGCAGCGGCTTCGGGCCGCTCCCCGCCGTGGCGGCGATCAGCGGCACCGACGGGGTCACGGCGGGAAATCGTGTCTCCAAAGGAAGTCCGGCCGCCGCCTGGAGCTGCGCCCGGCGGCCGAAGTCGAGATCGCTCGCCGTCACGTCCGGGCCGCGCGCGACGATGATCGCGCGCTCCACCACGTTCTCCAGCTCGCGCACGTTGCCCGGCCACGAATAGGCGGTCAGCGCGCCGATCGCCGACGGATCGAAGCCGCGCACGCTCTTGCCGGTGGTGCGGTTGAACTTGGCGACGAAGTGCTCGACCAGGCGCGGCAGGTCCTCGAGCCGATCGCGCAGCGGCGGCAGATCGATCGGGAACACGTTCAATCGGTAATAGAGGTCCTCGCGGAACTTCCCGTCGGCGATCGCCGCCTCGAGGTCGCGGTGGGTGGCGCTCACCACGCGCACGTCCGTCTTGATCGTCTCGCTGCCGCCGACGCGCTCGAACTCGCGCTCCTGCAGCACGCGCAGGAGCTTGACCTGCACCTCCATCGGCAGCTCGCCTACCTCGTCGAGGAACAGCGTGCCGCCGTCGGCCAGCTCGAAGCGCCCGGCGCGCCGCGCCACCGCGCCGGTGAACGAGCCCTTCTCGTGACCGAACAGCTCGCTCTCGAGGATGCCGGGCGCGAGCGCGGCGCAGTTCACGCGCACGAAGGGCTTCGCCTCGCGCGGCGAGTTGATGTGGATGGCGTGGGCCACCAGCTCCTTGCCGGTGCCGGTCTCGCCGCGCAGCAGCACCGTCGAGTGCGTGGGCGCCACCTGCTCCACCTTCCCCATCACCTCGCGCAGCGCCGGCGCGTCGCCGATGATCTGGCCGAAGTCGAAGCGGCCGTGCATCTCCTGCGACAGGTAGCCCGCGTACTGCCGGAGCTGCTCCTGGAGGCGCCCGTTGTCGCGCACGAGGTGGAAGCGCTCGATCGCCTGCGTGAGGATGCCCTTGACCTCCTTTCCGTCCCACGGCTTGGTGACGTAGCGGTAGACGTGGCCGAGGTTGATCGCCTCGATCAGCACGTCCACGTCGGTGAAGGCGGTGAGGATGATGCCCACCGCGTCGGGGCGCACCGCGCGCGCGGCCCTCAGGAACTCGAGCCCGGTCATGCGCGGCATGCGCTGGTCGGTGACGATCACCGCCACGTCCACGTCGCGCAAAAGCGCCAGCCCTTCGTCGCCGCTGCCGGCGGTGTGCACCTGGAAGACGCGCTTGAAGCTGAAGCGGAAGGCGTCGAGGTTGTCGGACTCGTCGTCCACGACGAGGATCGGGAACTGCGCGAGGTCGCCGGGGAGGTTCACGGCGCGCAGCATAGCGGCAAGGCGATGGGCCGGACAAGGTGGGCGCGGCGGGTCGTGCTTGACGCGCGTGCGGCGATCGGGCTTGCTTCGTCGCGTGCGCCGCGCGCTCGTGATCTGCGCGCTCGTGGGCGCCGGGTGCGGGCGCGCGGGGAGCGACGCCGGGCATTCCGACGCCCCCGGGTGGAACCAGGACTTCGCCGCCCCGCTCGACGGCGGCGGGCCGGCGCGCGACCTCGCGGCTCCCGCGGGCCCGTCGGTGGCGAGCTTCGGCCCGTCGCCGCTGCGCGTGCTCGCCGGGCGGAGCGCGACGCTGACCGTGACGCTCGATGGCCCGGCGCCCGGCGGCGGGACGAGCGTCGTGATCGCCAGCGCCGATCCGAGCGTCGTGGTCGCCGACGCGACGCTCGAGGTCCCCGCGGGCGCGACCGCCGCCGACGTGGTGGTGAACGCGCTGGCGCCCGGCGGACCGGTGGCGGTGAGCGCGTCGACGGAGGGCTCGGCGCAGAGCGCGCAGGTGCTGTCGATCGCTCCGGTCGCGCGGCTCGTCGTGAGCGAGGTGCTCTACGACGCGCAGGGCTCCGACGACGGGTTCGAGTGGGTCGAGCTGTGGAACGGCGGCCACGCGTCGATCGATCTCTCCGGCTACTTCCTCGGCGCGGCGGTCAGCTCGTCGAGCCCCGCGTACACCGCCGTCTCGCCGGCGCTCGTCGGGACGCTCCAGCCCGGCGACTGCGAGGTGGTGGGCGGGCCGCTCGCGGACCCGGCGGCCAACGGCCTGCCCGTCGGGTTCGCCTACCTCGATCCGGTGCAGTTCAACCCGTCGCTGCCCAACGGCACGTCGGTGATGAAGTCGTCGACGGCGGTGGCGCTGTTCGAGGGCGATCCCGGGGACGTCGCGGGCGCGACGATGGTGGACGCGGTGATCTACGGCGTCGCTTCGCGCGGACTGCAGGACGAGACGGGCGGCACCACGCGCGTCGACGTGGGCTGGGTGGGGTCGCCGGGGCAGTCGCTCGAGCGCATCGGGCCGTCGCTGTGGCGCGTCCAGGCGACGCCGACCGGCGGCAGCTGCGACCCGCTACATCTTTAGGGCCGGCGCGGTCAGCGCGCGTCGGTCTCGACGGGGCGGTCGTTGCGCGGCTGCGTCGGCCGGGCGTCGTGCGGGAAGAGCGCGGCGAAGGCGCCGAGCTGCTCGGGGCTCGCCGTCACGCGGGTGGTCATCACGATCCACGACACGCCCTCGCTGCACGGCGGCGTGGTGAGCGATCCGGTGTAGCGCATCGAGGCGTGGTCGGCGGGCAGGAGCGCGCTCGCGTCGACCGGCGCCGGCAGCGGCTGCGGCCCGCCCTTCGTCGACGGGAGGTGCGAAAACAGCGGCGCCAGCGCGTCGCTCGCCGCGCCCTCGTCGAACAGCACGCCCACCACGGCCAGCTTCCCGTCGTCGCCCTTGTGCACGAGGTGCAGCTCGAGCGGCGCGGGGCGCCCGTCGACGGTGTGCTCGCTCGGGTGGTGGAAGTGGAACTGCACGAGGCGGTAGACGGCAGTCGGGCCTTGGAGCAGCCCGCTTTGGCGGGCCTGGCCCTCAACGCCGACCTCGAGCGTGCCGCCGTCGGCGAGGTCGACCTGGACGGTGTGGCCGTTGTTGGTCGCCGTCGCCGGGGACGAGCGGTAGTGGAACGCGAGCGGCGGCAGCGCGGCCGGCTTGGCGCCGGCGAGATCAATCGGCGACTGCGCGCGCCCGGCGGCGCACGCCGCGAACTCGGGCGAGAGGTGGCCCCACTGGCCGGGGCCCGCCTCGCCTTCGTAGCTCCAGTGCGGGTGCGCATCGGGGCGCGCGGCGTGGCAGCCGGCGAGGGCGATGATCGAGAGGAGGAGGGTCGAACGCATGGCGGCAGGGTAGGCGCTTCACCGCCGCGTCGCAATCGCGCGGCCATGGGCGCCTGTCGCGGCCGCGCGGCCCGTCGTTTCAACGAATGCTTCGGCACGAGGCACCAATGCGTCGCAGGCAAAGCGACCATGCCCTTCAAGAAACGCCCCGTCGAAGTGAACCCCGGACCCGTCGCCGATGCGCGGCCCGCGCGCGCGCCGGTCTGCTTCGGCACGTCGTCGCCGGCGCTGGTGCTCCTCGTCGGTCTCGCCTCGGGGGCGCTCCTGACGCTGCTCGTTCAGCGCGCCGCGACCACTTCCGCGGCGCGGGCACGTCGCGTAGGGGCCGGCGCGGCACCGTCGGACCGGTCGTCTCGGCAGGCGGCGCCGTGGGCGGGGCTGGTCGATTTCACGCCGGTGCTGCTGGTGCCGCCACCGGAGAATCTGGCCGGACTGTCCTGCTCGCCGACCCCTCCCACGTGGACCCTGGCGTCGGCCACCCCGGAGGCCCTCGAGCAGCTCTTCGAAGGAGTGGGCCTGCCGGCGGCGCAGCGCGCCGAGGCCCGCGGCTTCACGAGCTGCGTGAAGGGCGAGGGCTGCGTGCTGCGGCCGCCGCTCGCCTTCGTCGACGGGCTGACCGGCGTGGTGCGCGGCCAGATCTATCGCCGCCTCGCCGCCGACTCCCGGAACTACTTCCAATACTACGCGTTCCGACTGCACGCCGACGAGATCGATCCCTGGTTCGAACGCTCCGGCATGCCGCCCGCCGTCCAGTCGCGCATGCGCGCTCTCCTGTACGAGCAGGGAGACGGGCTGTGGAGCTTCGCCGACCATCCCTCGATGTGCGGGGCGCTGCGTCCGGGCGAGGAGCAGCGGACCTACCTGCGCGCCCTCCACAGCGAGCGCAGCCTCACCGGACGCGTGCGCATTCCGGCGGGGGTCGACCTCCGGGCCGTCGAGCGCTACTGGAGCGCGGGCGGGCAGAGCCCCGAGGGCGTGAAGGCACGTCTCCGGGCGCTCGCCGAGTCGCCGGACACTTCGCCGGACACTTCGATCGATCTCGCCGAGCTGCTGCCGCCGCTGGCGCGCGCGCGGCTCAACACCTATCCGACCCCGGCCGATCCCCCGGGGCTCAACTGCCACTGGGCCGCCATGAACTTCTTCTCCGAGCATCCGGACCCGGCGCTGGCCGACTGGGCCTCCGCCCTCGCGATCCTCGAGCGGGACTACGAGCGCGTGCCGATCGAGCACGCGCGCTACGGCGACATATTGGCCATTACCCGGGGAGATCCGGAGGAGCTGCTGCACGCCGCCGTCTACATCCACGATGGAGTCTATTTCTCGAAGAACGGGCGGGGCCTCGTCCGCGCCTTCGCGCTCTCCCGCTACGATCGGATTCGCGAGCTCTACCCTCCCGTCGACGGCATCCACGAAAGCCTCTATCGTCGGCGCTCCGCGGCGATCATGGATTGAAAGCGTTCGCCCGGAGCGCGCACGCGGCGCACCTCGCGCGTGTCGAAAAGGGCAAGGCGCTTCCGTCGACGCCGATCCTCGCGCGGCTCGTTCCGCAGGCAGGCCGTATACTCGACGCTCCGTGCCCAAAGCCCACCGCCGCGCCGCCGCGCTCGTCGGGATCGCCTGCTTCGCGCTCTACGCAGCCGCGGCCGCGCCGTCGCTCGATTGGCTCGACTCGGGCGAGCTGGCGGCGGCGTCGTTCGAGCTTGGCGTGGCGCACCCGCCCGGCCACCCGATCGCCGCGCTCCTCGGCAAGGCGTGCGCGCTCGTCCCCCTCGGCGCGGTGGGGCTCCGCGCGGGGCTGGCGTCGGCGGCGATGGGGGCGCTCGCCGCGGCGCTCACCGCGCTCTTGGGCGCGGAGCTGGCGCGGCGGATCGGCGAGGCGCTCGGCCGCACCGACGAGCGCCTGGAGGCGATCGCCGGCGCGGGCTCGGGGCTGTGCGTGGGGCTCTCCTTCGCGCTCGGCTTTCAGTCGGTGCGCCCGGAGGTGTACGCGCTGCACGCCGCGCTCGTCGTCGGCGCGGCGCTTTCGCTGGCGCGGTTCGACGCGAGCGGCGATCGGCGGGCGCTTCGCCTCGCGGCGCTGCTCGTCGGACTCGCGCTCGCGAACCACCACCTCCTCGCGCTCGCCTTCGCGCTCGCGGCGCTTGCCTTCCTCGCGGCGCGCGGGCGGCCGGGGCGCGGGGCGTGGATCGTCGTCGCCGCGGGCGCCGTCGGGCTGCTCGCCTACCTCTACCTGCCGCTCCGCGCGCTCCGCCATCCGGAGGTGGACTGGGGCGCGCCCTCGACGGTGGGGCGCTTCCTCTGGACGGTGAGCGCGCGCGTGTTCCAGCACCGCTCGCTGCTGCGGGCGCAGGGATCGTCGCCCGCGGCGCTCGCGGTGACGCTCGCCGCGGAGCTGGGCGCGGGCGCGCCGCTGGGCACGCTCGGGCTGTGGCTGCTGGCGCGGCTTCCGGCGACGCGGCGGCTCGCGCTGCTCGTCGCGGTCGCGGCGATCCTCGACGCGCTCGC
>JAJXSP010000374.1 GCA_021784515.1 Myxococcales bacterium
TCTCCCGCACTCCCCGACGCGCTGCTCGCCGACCTTCGCGCCGCCGGCCTCGTCGACGAAGCCGGACTGCGCGCCGTCGCGTTGTCGCCGTGGGGGAGCCTGGTCGTCGTCGCGGCGGGCGCGAGCGAGATCCTGCTCGGCCCGCGCCAGCGAGCGCTCCGCGATCCGCGCGGGGCGGCGCGCCCGATCGCGCTCTTCGGTGTGCCCGCCTGGGCGGCGCCGCTCGACGCCGGCGCCTTCTCCGACGAGGGCGCGGGCGACGACGCGCTCGCGGGGTTGCCGCGCCCACTGGTCGTGCGCTTCCGCGCCGCGGCGAAGGCGGCGCGCTCGCGCACGGGCGCCGGCCTCGTCGAGGCCCGCCGCCGTCTGGACCAGGCGAGCGCGACGGCGCCCGCGACGCTGGCGGGCGCGGTCGAGCTTCCGGGAGGGAGCGCGATCCCGGCCCGCCCTGCGCCGCGCTGGCTGTCGGACCTGCTGGCGCTCGTCGCCGCCGTCGACAGCGACCGCGAGATCGTCGAGCGCTACCGCGTCCTCCCGGTCGAACCGTCGCTGGCCGCGGCGGTGCGCGAGGCGGCGTCGCTCCCGCTCCTCGAGGCGGCGCTCGTCCAGTGGCTGCTCGGCCCCGCGCTGATCGACGCGGCGGCGATCGCCGACGGCGAGCCGCTGCTCGGCGAGACCGCGCACGCGCTGCGGGCTGCGACGGTCGAGGCGATCGGACGGAGGCTCGACGCGTTGGCGAGAGGGCTGGTGGCGGCGGCGCTGGATCGCTGATCGCTCGCGCTCCCGTTCCCTTGCCTGCCTCCTGCCCGTGCCCTACAGTACGCGCCAAACGTCCGTCGAGCGGGGTGCCTGGATGAAAACCTATACCGTCGAAGGGATCGCGTTCGAGGCGCCGTCCGATGGCGTCGCCGTCGACAGCCTTGGCCTGAATTGCTGGGAGGTCCGCCTCGTCGGGGCCGACCCGCGCGCGATGAGCGCGTGGGTCGATCTCGTCGTCAAGAGCCGCGAGCAGATCGCCTCGATCCCCGGCGACCCGATGCAGAACCTGAAGATGGTCTACCTCGGCGCCGACCGCCCGGCCGAGAAGCGCGTCGAGCGCCGCTTCGGAGCGCAGACCCTGGCGGGCGACCTCCACCCGTCGGACCTGCCGGTCCCTTCGCTGCTCGAGATCTACCGCTTCGACCTGCCGGACGGCGGTGTCGCCGGCCTCAGCTTCGCCCGCGCGCGCTCCTTCGACGCGGCGGCCGCCGAGGCTTTCCACGCGCAGATCGCCTCCACGCTGCGCGCGGCGGGGCGCTGACGTGCAGAACGAGGTCCGCCACCCGATCCTGAGCGTCATCGTGCTGCTCTTCTTCGGGGGCGCGATCGGCACGTGGCTCGTCTTCAACTTCTACGTTTTGCCGCGCCGCACCCGCGAGGTCGACCAGAAGCTCATCCGGCCCTACTTCGCGCTCGTCGACGAGGGCCGCTTCGAAGAGGCCTGGCGCAACTACACCACCGAGCGATTCCGCCACGAGTGGCCGCTCGAGCGCTACCAGGAGCGGTGGAAGGAGCACCTCGATCACCTCGGGAAGGTCACCAAGCGCAACTGGCTCTACAGCGGCTGGGGCAGCTCCAGCTACGGCGACAGCAAGTCGTCCTTCGGCTTCGGCCTGAAGGTCCAGACCTGGTTCGAGCACAAGGGCATGTACGTCGTGAAGTACCAGGTCGCCGACGAGAACGGCGGTCCGCGGCTCGACTGGAGCGGCTCGACCCGCATGGAGGGGCGCGACACGCCGTCGCCGAACCGCCTCTTCCGCCCCGATCCTTACTGAGGGCTACTCGTAGCGCAGCCCCTCGACGGGGCGCAGCCCGGCGGCCCGCAGCGACGGGATCAGCGTGGCGAAGAAGCACACCGCCAGCGACACGCCCGCGATCACCGCCAGCTCCTCGAGGTTGATCCGCACCGGCAGCTGGTCGATCAGGTAGACGCGCGGATCGAGGTGGTACGAGTAGTGGCGCAGCAGGCCGCACACCGCGAGCCCGATCGCGATCCCCGCCGCGGTGCCCAAGAGGCCGATCGTCATCCCCGCCGTCTGGAAGGTGCGCGCGATCCCCGAGGCGCGCATGCCAATGGACTTGATGATGGCGATCTCGCGCGTCTTGTCGATCACCAGCATCGTCATCGTCGCGATCACGCCGAACATCGCGACGAGGATGATCAGGAAGAGCAGGATCGCGAGCGCCAGCTTCTGCAGCTGGAGCGCCGTGAAGAGGTTGTGGTTCAGCTCGCGCCAGTCGATCACGCGGTAGGGCGGTCCGCCGAGCGCGTGCTCGATCTCGTTCGCCACGCTCCGCGAGCGGTAGATGTCGTCGATCTGCATCTCCAGGCCGTTCACCGTGTCGCCCGCCTCGAGGAAGGCCTGCGCCTCGGGGAGGTCGATGTAGACCAGGCGGCGGTCGTACTCGTCGAAGCCGGAGTAGAAGACGCCGGTGACGCGGAACTCGCGCATCTTCGGCGCTGCGCCCTCGGCGGTCCACAGCGACGGGTCGTTGCCGCCGCCGAGCGGCGCGATGAGGCGCACCGTGTCGCCCATCTTCACCTTGAGCTTGTGCGCCAGCTCCTTGCCGACGAGGATCGACGGCATCGCGGGTCCCGAACCCGTCGGCGGGTGGTCGAGCGAGCCCACGTCGCCCTCGATCATCTGCCCCGACACCGACAGCACCTTGACCGCCTTGTCGGGCTGCACGCCCTTCACGATCACGCCCGACAGCGACGGGCCGTGCGCGACCATCATCTCGTTGAACACGAACGGTGCGACCGGCCGCTTGACGTGCGGCACCGCCTCCACCTTCTTCGCCACGTCGCGCCACTCGCGGAAGTCGACCCCGTACTTCATCACGATGACGTGCGCGTTGACGCCGAGCACCTTCTCCTGGAACGCCTCCTGGAAGCCCGACGTCACCGAGAGCACGACGGTGAGCGCGGCGACGCCCCAGAACACGCCGGTCATCGAGATGGTCGTGAAGACCGAGAAGAAGTTGAGGAACAGCACCGTCGTGAAGAGCAGCAGCGCGAGCACCGAGCCGACCGCCAGCACGCTCGGCACCAGGCTCGCCGCCGGCCACGCGATGAACAGGAACAGCGACGGCAGCAGCGCCGCCAGCAGGCCGAGCCCGACGGTGAGGCCGAGCACGGTGCGCGAGCGGCGCCGCCGGAACAGGTACCGCCAGCCGACGAAGCTCTCCGGGCGATCGAAGATCATGCGGCGGCTACCGCCCCTTCCACTGCGGCGCGCGCTTCTCGAGGAAGGCCATCAGCCCCTCGCGCGCGTCCTCGGTGGCGAGCACCGCGAAGAGCTGCTGTTGGAGGTGGCCGAGCGCTGGCTCGAGGTCCATGTCCTGCGTCGCGTAGAACGCCGCGAGGCCGAGCCTCATCGTCGAGGGGCTCTTGGCGGCGAGCTTCGCGGCGAGCTTGCCGACCTCCTCGTCGAGCTGCGCGCGCGGCACCGCGCGGGTGATCAACCCGATGCGCTCCGCCTCGGCGGCGGGGATGCGATCGCCGGTCAGCATCAGCTCGAGCCCGCGCTTGCGTGGCACGTTGCGGAAGACGTTCGCGCTGATCATCATCGGCCAGAGCCCGACGTTGATCTCGGGCAGGCCCAGCTCCACGTCGTCGGCGGCGATGGCGAGGTCGCACGCCACGACGAGGCCGAGGCCGCCCGCCATCGCGGCGCCGTTCACCTTGGCGATGGTCGGCTTGCCGAGGCGCGTGAAGGCGAGGTTGAGGTCGACGAAGTTGCCGGGTCGGATCGCCGCGCCCTCCGTCGCCGGCGCCGCGCCGCGCGCGAAGCCGCCAAGGTCGCCGCCGGCGGAGAACGCCTTGCCGGCGCCCGTGAGGACGATCACCCGCACCGCCTCGTCGGAGCGCGCGCGGTCGAGCGCGTGGAGCAGCTCGCCGATCGTGGTGGGGCCGATCGGGTTGCGCTTCTCGGGGCGGTTGAGCGTGATCGTGGCCACGCCCTCCGCCGCGTCGTAGAGGATCTCGCCGTACATGGGCGCGGAGCTTAGGGCCAGTCGCGAAAGAAAGCACGCGGCCCGACCCGTCGGTGAATGTTGACACCCGAGGAGCGCGGGCGCTAGCCTCCCGGGGTCCGAGATGCGCTCGCTCACGATGGCGGTCACGACGGCGGCGGCGCTGCTCGGCTGGAGCGGTGGGGCGCGCGCCGACGTCTTCGACCTCGCGTTGCAGCGCCTCGTGGCGACGCCCGACCCGGGCAAGCCGGCCGCGCCGAGCGTCATCGACCAGGCAGCGTACCGCACGCTCGCCTCCGAGCTGGGCACGGTGCTCGCGCCGCGCTTCCTGTCGCCCGCCGACACGCTCGGCTGGTCGGGCTTCCAGTTCGGCTTCGACGCGGCCTTCACCTCGATTTCCAACCAGGCGTGTCCGGGCGGCGCGATGCACGACGCGTCGGGCAAGCCGAACGACGTGCGCCAGTGCCCGTGGGCGGCGGGCACGAGCGGCGTCGACGGCATGGGGAATTCGCAGGGGGTCCCGGGCTGGGCGAGCACCGTGTCGCTGATGGTGCGCAAGGGGATCTGGCTGCCGTTTCCGTCGGTGGAGTTCGGCGCGGGCGCGACCCATCTCCTGCAGTCGAACATCTACGCGCTGCAGCTGTACGCCAAGCTGGCGCTGCACGAGGGTTACCATGATTGGCCGATCCCGTCGCTGGCGGTGCGCGGATCGGTCAGCCGCATGCTCGGCTCCTCGCAGCTCGACCTCACGGTGGCGCAGGTGGACGCGGAGATTTCGAAGAGCTTCGGCCTCTTCGGGACGGTGACCCTGGTGCCCTACTTCGGCAGCGCGGCGCTGTTCATCGTCGCGCGAGGGCAGGTGCTCGACACCACGCCGGGCGTGGACGCGCTTGGCACCCCGGGCGATCTGAACGCCAACGCGGTCTTCCCCGACCAGGACACCATCGTGCGGTGGCGCTTCTTCGCGGGCTTTCGGCTCAACTACTCGGTGCTGACGCTCGCCTTCGACTGGACCGTCACCGCCTGCGGCGACTGGACCGGCGCGCCGTCGAACGAGTGCAACCACGCCGGCGCGAACATCCCCGACAGCGCCTCGACCCAGCACACGCTGGCCGTCTCGGGCGGGTTCCTCTTCTAGAACACGTTTCAGGGACGCTGGAACGCGTTCTAGAACAGCTTCTCCTCGCGCGCCCGGTGCACGATGCGCCACGCGCCGGCCGGACAATGCGAGCGAGGGAAGCGGCGGCCACTGACGCCGAAGAACTCGCTCCCGCCGCAGCTGCAGCGGTACACGCCGTAGAGCTTGATCACCTCACCTGGCGGGAAGAGCTTCTCGTCCATCGCTACCTCCGCTCGTCGCTCGGGTTCGAGCGCAGTCGGGGCCAACTGCAAGCAAGGTGCCCGGTTGGCTACGACGTCGCGGAGAGCAGGTCGTCGAGCCGCTCGCGGGCGACGCCGAGCGCGGCGGCGGCCTGGGCGCGGTCGCCGCCGAAAGCGGCCAGCGTGCGCCGTGCGAGGAGCCGTTCCACCTCGGCCATGTTCGTGCCGACGGCGATCGGCACCATTCCGGCGACCGGGCGGCGCGGACGCTCGTGGAGGAGCTGGCGCATCAGGTCGGCCTCGAGGAGGTCGGTCGTGGCGACGAGGACCGCCTGCTCGATCACGTTGCGGAGCTCGCGCACGTTGCCCGGCCAGTCGTATTCGCGCAGCACCTCCTCCGTCGCTGCGGGGAGGGGGCGCAGCTTGCGGTGGTAGCGCTCGGCCGCGTCGCGCATGAAGCGGTCGGCCAGCAGCCCGATGTCCCCGCTGCGGTCGCGCAGCGGCGGCAGCAGGATCGGGAAGATCGAGATGCGGTAGTAGAGGTCCTCGCGGAACTTCCCTTCGGCCACCATCTCGAGGAGGTCGCGGTTGGTGGCGCACACGACGCGAACCTCGGCCGTGTGCTCGCTGCGCCCGCCGACGCGGGTGTAGCGGAAGGTCTCGAGCACCCGCAGGAGGTCGACCTGCGCGCGGTCGGGCATCGTCGAGATTTCGTCGAGGAAGATCGTTCCACCTTTCGCGGCGCCGAACTTCCCTTCCGACGCACCGACCGCGCCGGTGAAGGCGCCCTTCTCGTGCCCGAACAGCTCCGACTCGATCAGTTCCTTCGAGAGCGCGCCGGTGTGGACCGGCACGAACGGGCCCTGGCTCCGTCGCGAGCGGTTGTGGACCGCGCGGGCCACCAGCTCCTTGCCCGTGCCGGTCTCGCCGAGGACGAGCACGGTGGCGTCGGTGGCGGCGACCAGCACGACGCGCTCGAAG
>JAJXSP010000375.1 GCA_021784515.1 Myxococcales bacterium
ACGCGCTCCTCCACGTGGTCCGCAACGCCGTCGACCACGGCATCGAGTCGCCGGCCGAGCGCGCCGCCGCCGGGAAGCCCGAGGCCGGCGAGGTCCGCCTCGTTGTGGCGCATCGCGGCGACCGCGTGGCGCTCACCTGCCGCGACGACGGCCGCGGGATCGATCCGGACGAGGTGCGCGCGGCGGCGGTGCGCGCGGGCGCCATCGGGGCGCAGGAGGCGGCGGCGCTCTCCGACGACGACGCGCTGCAGCTGGCATTCCGCCCCGGCGTCTCGACGAGCGTCGCGGTCAGCGTGGTGGCCGGGCGCGGGATCGGCCTCGACGTGGTGCGCGACACCGCCGCGCGCCTGAAGGGCGAGGTCACGATCCGCGGCCGTCGCGGCGAGGGCACGGAGGTCGAGATCCTCGTGCCGATCACCGTCACCTCGCTCGCCGCGCTGCACGTGCTGGCCGACGGCGCGGTCGCCGCCGTGCCGCTCGAGGCCATCCGCCGCACCGTGCTCGTCGCCTCGGAGAGCCTCGCGCGCACCGGCGGCGCCACGTCGCTCGCCTTCGAGGGACGGTTGATCCCGTTCATCCCTCTTTCGCGCGCGCTCCATCGCGGCGGCGCCCCGTCGCCGGCCCGCCGGCACTGGTCCGCGCTGGTCGTCGCGGCGGGTGCGCGCATGGCCTCCGTCGGCGTCGATCGCCTGCTGGGAACGACCAACCTCGTGGTGCGCCCGCTCGCCGCGTTCATCGCCGCCGATCCGGTGGTGGCGGGCGCCTCGCTCGACGCCGAGGGCAATCCCCAGCTCGTGCTCGATCCGGCGGGGCTTGTCGCCGCCGCCGGCGCCGAGCTGGCCGTCGCCGAGGAGGCGCCGCGACGGCCGATGCCGATCCTGGTGATCGACGACTCGCTCACCACGCGGATGCTCGAGCAGAACATCCTCGAGTCGGCGGGCTACGAGGTGGAGACCGCCACCTCGGCCGAGGAGGCGCTCGCAAGATCGCGCGACCAGAGCTTCGGACTGTTCGTGGTGGACGTGGAGATGCCGGGGATGGACGGCTTCGAATTCATTCGCACCACGCGGGACGATCCGTCGCTGCGCGAGGTGCCGGCCATCCTCGTCACGTCCCGGGCGTCGGTCGAGGACCGGCGGCGCGGCGAGGAGGTCGGCGCGCGCGCCTACATCGTCAAGAGCGAGTTCGACCAGAGCCGTTTCCTGGATACGATTCGGAGGTTGGTGGGGTGATGCCGATTCGAGTGCTCGTCGTCGAGGATTCCCAGACCGTCCGCGCGCGGATCGTCGAGGCGCTGTCGCGCGATCCCGGACTCCGCGTGGTCGGCGTCGCCGAGGACGGCAAGCGCGCGATCGAGCAGTGCGAGCGCCTCGCGCCCGACGTGATCACGCTCGACATGATGCTGCCGGAGATGACCGGCCTGGCGGTCACCGAGTACGTGATGGCCTATCGTCCCACGCCCATCCTGATCGTCTCGGCGTCGGTCAATCGCGGCGAGCTGTTCCGCACCTACGAGGCGCTCGCCGCGGGGGCGATCGACGTCCTCGACAAGCCGCGCGGCGACGAGACCGACGACGGCTGGGATCGCAAGCTGGTGGCGACGGTGAAGTTGATCTCGCGGATCAAGGTGATCACCCACCCGCGCGGCCGGCTGGCGGGGATCGCGCGCACGCCCGCGCCCGGGCCCCTCGACGTCCCGCCGCCGGCGCGCACCCCGCGGCTGGTCGCCATCGGCGGCTCGACGGGGGCGCCGGGCGCGCTGCTGGAGATCCTCCAGGCGCTCCCCTCCGACTATCCATTGCCGCTGCTGGTGGTGATCCACCTCGGCGATCCGTTCGCGCTCGCGTTCGCCGACTGGCTCGACGGCGAGTCGCCGCTCCGCGTCGCCTATGCCTGCGACGGCGAGCCCCTGCCGCCGGTCGGCAGCGGGCGCGTGCTGATGGCGCCGCCCGGCCAGCACCTCGTGCTTCGCGGCGGCCGGCTGTGGCTCAACCTCGATCCGCCGCGGCACTTCTGCCGCCCGTCGGTGGACGCGCTCTTCGAGTCCGTGGCCGCCGAGATGGGGTCGACGGCGATCGCCTGCCTGCTCACCGGGATGGGGCGCGACGGCGCGCAGGGCCTCGCCGCGATCCGCCGGGCCGGCGGCTCGACGATCGCGCAGGACGAGCAAACCTCGGTCGTGTATGGAATGCCGCGCCAGGCGGTCGAGATGGGCGCGGCGGAACGCGTGCTGCCGCTCGGCGCGATCGGCCCCACGCTGAACGCGCTCGGCGCCCGCTGGGAGAAGAGAGTGATTCGTTGAGTCCAACCATCCTCGTCGTCGATGACAGCCTGACCGTCCGGATGGACCTCGCGGAGGCGTTCCGCGAGGCGGGCTTCGAGACCGCCCTGTGCTCCGACCTCCGATCGGCCCGCGTCGCGCTGCGCGAGCGCCCGTTCGACCTCGTCGTGCTCGACGTCCTGCTCCCCGACGGCGACGGCCTCGATCTGCTGCGCGAGATCCGGGCGCGCGAGGAGATCGCGCGCACTCCGGTGATGCTGCTCTCGTCGGAGGCCGAGGTCGCCGACCGCATCCGCGGCCTCCAGACCGGCGCCGACGACTACACCGGAAAGCCCTACGACCGTGCCTACGTCATCGCGCGCGGGAGGGAGATGATCCGCCGGCGCTCGACGCGGCGCACCGACGAGCCGCGGCTGATCCTCGTCATCGACGACAGCGCCACCGCGCGCGACGAGATCGCGACGATGCTCGCGGGCGCGGGGTACGCGGCGGTCACGGCGGGCAGCGGCGAGGAGGGCCTCCGGCTGGCACGGCTCCGCCGCCCCGACGCGGTGATCGTCGACAACGTGCTGCCCGGGATCGGCGGCGACACGGTGCTGCGGCGGCTGCGCGAGGACGCCGCGCTCCGGCGCGTGCCCGGAATCCTGGTGACGGGCGACGATCGCGTCACCAGCGAGCTGGGCGCGCTCGAGGCGGGCGCCGACGCGTTCGTCCGCAAGGGCGAGGGTCTCGACGTCCTCCTCGCGCGGCTGTCGGCGCTCCTCCGCTCGACGGCGCCGCAGGCGGGAATGACCGAGCCGGTGGCGTCGGGCGCGCGGAAGATCCTCGCGGTCGATCACAGCGAGACCTGGCTGCAAGAGGTCTCGTCGCAATTGCGCGAGGAGGGCTACGACGTGGTCCTCGCCCGCTCCGGCGACGAGGCGCTCCGCCTGGTCGGGGTGGATCGGATCGACTGCGTGCTGGTCGATCTCTCGATGTCCTCTCCGACGGGGACGGCGATCTGCCGGCGGATCAAGAGCCGCCCCGCGCTGCGCCAGATCCCGGTGATCGTCCTCACCGCGCACGAGGACCGCGCGTCGCTGGTGGACGCGGTCGAGGCCGGCGCCGACGACTTCCTGATCAAGTCGGCCGACTTCGACGTGCTGCGCGCGCGCCTGCGCGTGCAGCTCCGCCGCCGGCAATTGGAGGAGGAGAACCGCTTCGAGCGGAATGCGGCGATCCTCGAGACGATCTCCGACGCGTTCTTCGCCGTCGACGTCCAGTGGCGCGGCGTGTACGTCAATCGCCAGGCAGAGGACGTGCTCGGCATGCGCAGGGGCGAGCTGCTCGGGCGCAGCCTGTGGGAGAGCCTCCCCAGGCTGGCCGGGACGCGCTTCGAGGAGGAGCTGCGGCGCGCCGTCGCCGAGCGCTCGCCGGTGACGTTCGAGGACCAGCTCTCGTCGCGGGAGGGCTGGTACGAGGTGCGCGCGTTCCCGCACGACCAGGGATTGACCGTCTATCTGCGTGACGTCACCGAGCGCCGCCGCACCGCCGAGGTGCAACGCCACCTCCTCGGGATCGTCGGTCACGATCTGCGCAGCCCGCTGGCGGCGATCCTGGTGATGAGCAGCCACCTCTCCAACGATCCCGCGCTCGCCGAGAAGCACCGCGCGCGACTTTGCCGGATCGCCTCCGCCGCCACCCGCATGGGCCGGATGCTGCGCGACCTGCTCGACTATTCGCAGGCCCGCCTCGGCGGCGGCTTCCGCCTCGAGCCCACCGCGGCCGATCTCGGGGCGATCTGCCGCGACGTGATCGCCGAGCAGGAGGCCGCCAATCCGGGGCGGCGGATCGAGTATTCCGCCGCGGGCGACGGCGCCGGCTGCTGGGACTCCGACCGCCTGCAGCAGGCGCTCTCGAACCTCGTCGGCAACGCCCTTCGCTACGGCGCTCCCGGCACGCCAATCCGGGTGGGCTGGCGCTGCGAGGGCGACGAGAAGACTCTGTTCGTGCACAACCAGGGCTCCCCGATTCCCCCGGAGCTGCTGGCGCGGATCTTCGAGCCCTTCACGCGCGGCGAACAGGTCCGCACACCCGAACACGGCGTCGGGCTCGGCCTCTTCATCGTCCAGCAGATCGCGCGCGCGCACGGCGGCGACGTCGAGGCGCGCAGCGACGCCGAGAGCGGCACGTGCTTCACCATCCGGCTCCCCGCCCGGATTCCCGCTTAGGGCCCGATCAGGAATAACTTGCTCAATCTCACCGTCGATCCATCCCGACCGGCTTCGTCGTTCCTCGGTCAAATACAGAGAGTATTCTCCCTCGTCGCTCCTCGCCGGATCGGGCGCCTCAACGGCGATCTCTGATCGACTTATTCCTGATCGGGCCCTTAGCGAGAAGCGTGAACGACGAAACGGGGGGGGGCGCTGTCGTCCTCCCCGTCTCGCCGTCAAGCGATGATTTCAGGCAATCACGGCTGCGGCATGCCGGGCTGAATCGGCTGCGGCATCGGCTGCCGCTTGATCTGGTCGAACCGCTGCTGGATCACGCCGGCATTCTGCCGCAGTTGCGGGAGCGATTGCTGGGCGTACTGCTTCAGCTCGGGCGTCTCGCCATTGAGCGACTCGTTCTGGAAGCTCGCCATGGTCTGCTGCTGCAGCGCCTGGACTTCGGCCATGTATGCCTGATCGAAGGCTGGACCCGAGAGCTGCGACAGCCGCGAATAGGCCTGCATCTGGAGCGGAGTCAGCTGGGCGATCGGCAGCGTCACGCCGACGTCGCTCGCGTTGCGCCGCATCTGGTCGCTGAGCGCCGTCCCCTGGTCGGCGATCTGCCGGCCGACCTGGCGCACCGACGGTGACTGCGCGCGCTCCTGGGCGAGTTGGCCGAACCGGATCTGCGCCATCAGCGCGCCGGACGCCTGCCGCACGAATTGCTGATCGGGCGGCGGCAGCGTCTTCACCGCCTCGGTCACCCCCGAGGGCGGGATCTCGCCGGCCGGTTTCTGGGCGAACGCCACGCCCCCGGTGAGCGGCACTCCGACACAGAGCGCGAGCAGGATGTACGGACTCTTCCTCATGAACACCTCCCAGGAATTGCCGCGCGCGTCGGGCGCGGGGGCCGCGGCGCTCGACGACGGCGCCGATCCCTCGAATCAGCAATCGGCATGCCCCGCCGACGCGCCGCGGAGCGGACGGGATCTCGAACTACCAGGTCCCCGCGCCGAACTCGAGGACGAAGCGGAAATTGTCCACGGAGTCGAAGCCGCTGTAGCGCAGTCCGGCGCGAAAGCCGGCGAAGTGGTAGCCGAGGCTGAGGATCCGCATCCATCCGGAGAGGCGGTAGCGGAACTTGATTCCCACCTCGCTCGCGAAACGCCAGGTGTGATCGTCGCCGGCGATGCTCTCGCGCGCCACTCCCATGGTCAGATACGGGCTGTAGAACCGCGCCGCCGCATTGGTGACGAGGGCTTCGAAGCTCATGTCGCCGTGGGTCATGAAATTGAACTTCGGGACGAGGTAGACCAGTCGGAGGTCGAAGCCCCGCAGGGTGAATGCGCCGCCCAGGCCGCGGTCGTAGCGGAGGGCGACGCTCGGTACGAGCCGCCGGGTGGCGGCGAGCGGGTCGGCCAGCTGCGCGTCGATGTCTCTCTTGTACTGCGCGGTCGGCTTCTCGCGGCCAAAGCTGTGCGCCTCCATTGTCTCCGCGAGATCCTTCGCCTCGGGAGGAGGCTTTTGGCAGTCGGCCATCGAGATCCCGCTCGCGCGCCGCAATTCGTAGGTTCCCAGGCGCTTGTCCGGATCGCGCAGCGACGATTCGGCCGCCCCGCGAGGGCAGCCCATCCCCGGCGGCGGCGACGGCGGAAACATCCTCGTCGCCTCGCTCCGCGGCTTGGTCATCCACCCCTGATAGGCGCTGGTGCCGAGGAACCCCGAGCCGATCACGTCGCGCACGCCCCACGCGTCGTTCACGTAACGATTGACGTCGTAACCAGGGCTGTAAAATCCTGAGATTCGGAGTACCGAATTGCCGTCGGCTACGCGA
>JAJXSP010000376.1 GCA_021784515.1 Myxococcales bacterium
GAGCGCATAAATAGGATGACGCGGGCGCACAAAGAACGCTGGCCGCGGACCGCCGCGGTGCTGCCCGAGGGGACGATCGAGCGCCTGCTCGACCTCGAGCGCGCCGTCGCCGCGCGCGCCCGCGCCGTCGCTGTTGGGAGCGGCGGCCCGGATCGCGGTGCGCCCGCGTTCGACGTGATCCTCGCCGGCGGCGGCCTGTCGCTCGTGTACGGCGCCTGGCTCGCGCGGCGCGGGCACAAGGTGGCGGTGTTCGACCGGCGGCGCATCGGCGCGGGCCACCGCGAGTGGAACGTGTCGCGCCGCGAGATGGCGCCGCTGGTGGCGGGCGGGCTGCTTTCCGACGAGGAGGTCGGCCGCCTGCTGACCGTGGAGTACGACCACGGCATCGTGCGCTGGCACGGAGGTCGGACATATCCCGTCCGGGAGGTGCTCGACTGCGCGGTGGACGCCGAGGCGCTGCTCGGCCGCCTGCGCGCCCTCGCCGAGGCCGCCGGCGCCACGCTCCTCGACGATCACGCCTGGATCGGTTACCGCCTCGGCCCCGCCGGCGTGGCCGTCGATCTCGCCGGGCCCTCCGGGCGCGTGACGATCGAGGGGCGCCTGCTCGTCGACGCGACCGGCGCGGCCAGCCCGCACGCGGCGTTCGACCTCACCTGCCCCACCGTCGGCGGCGTCCTCACCGGGCTGCGCGAGGGAGGCGCGCCCGATGAGGTGGACCCGCGCGTGGGCGAGATCCTCGTCTCGACCGAGGGCGTCTCCGACGGGCGGCAGCACATCTGGGAGGGCTTCCCCGGCGCGGGCGGACGCTTCACCACCTACCTCTTCTACTACGCCGAGCCCGACACGCTGGGCGAGCACCCGCTCCTGGATCTCTACGAGCGCTTCTTCTTTTTGCGTCCGCGCTACAAAATCGGCGACGCGGCGATCGAGCGCCCGACCTACGGCTTCATCCCCGCCTACACCCGCCTCCGCGCCATGCCCGCCGCGCCCTCGGATCGGGTGATCCTCGTCGGAGACGCCGCCGGCCGCCACTCGCCGCTCACCTTCTGCGGCTTCGGCTCGATGGTCCGTTCGTTCCTGCCGGTCGCCGGAGCGATCGACGCCTGCCTCGCCAACGATCGCCTCTCGCGGCGCGCTCTCGGCGCGGCGTGGCGCGAGCCGCCCGTGCTGCGCGTGATGGGCGGCCTCACCCTGATGATGATCCCGCCCGACGGGCGCGGCGCCGCCGGCCCGCCCCGCGGCGAGGAGCCGGCGCGCGGCCCTGACGAGGTGAACCGCCTCCTCGACGCCGCCTTCGGCACCCTCGCCGAGATGGGCGAGGACGTGTACGCCGCCTTCGTCCGCGACGAGATCGGCGCGCGCGACTTCCTGCGCTTCATGGTCCGCACGTCGCGCAAGCGCCCGTCGCTGTACCGCGAGGTGTTCACCCACCTCACGCCGGAGGAGATCGCGGTGTGGTGCTGGCGCCTCGCGACGCTGGCGGCGACGAAGTGGGAGAACGGCTAGAACCCGAGCGCGAATCCCAGGCCGCCGCCGTCGCTGCGCACCATCGGCGCGACCCGCCACCTCAGCGCCGTCCGCTCGCCCTTCCGCGGCGTGAGGTCGCCCGCCCGGTAGCGCTCGAACAGGTCGACCGACAGCGTCGGCTCGGTGAGCACCTGCAGCTCGCCGACGGCGGTGCCGGCGAAGAGGTTGATCTCCGCCGAGGTCCAGCGGTCGAAGAGGATCCCGAGCGCCAGGGCGGCGGCGACGTTGACCAGGATCGTTGCGACGTGCATCGCGGGCCCGGTGCCGCGCCGCTCGCTCCACGCGTCGCGCTCGAGACGGCGCTCGGCGTCCGCCAGCACCGCGCACGTCGACCCCTCGCGCGCGCTCCGCTTCTCGACGACGAGCTGGTCGATCGTCACCAGCGGCGGCACGGCGGCGATCTGGAGCAAACTGAACCCCACCGCCCCTACGCCGAACCAGAGATCGATCCGCTGGCCCGGGTCGTCGGAGTGCGTCGCGCCGAGGAGCTGGACGTTGCCGGCGAGCAGCTGTACGCCGACGGTCGACCAGGCCCACACCCGCGACTCGTGCGCGGCGTGGCGCATCCCGTAGCGGAGGAAGCGCAGCCGGTCGGCGCCGTCGACGAGCGCGAGCGAGGGCGCGAAGCCCTCGGGCACCGGGCAGTCGGCCGCACGCGCGGGAACCGCGGCGAGGACGAGGGCCAGGGAGATGAGCCGCACGCCGGCATGGTACGCGATCCCTCCGCGTCACCGACGGGAACGGGAGCGCGGAACGGGAGAACGGGCCCTACTGCCGCAGCGCCTCGGCGCGCGCGAAGGCCCAGACGGGGAAATAGGCCTTGTAGAGGCGGTAATCGAGCATCGCCGAGCCGAAGAACACGCCATTGGGCGCGTCGTCGGGCCAGCCGCCGTCGGCCTGCTGCCCCGCGCTGAGGAAGTCGAGCCCGCGCTGCACCGCGCGCGACCGCGGCCCCACCACCTCCAGCAGCGCGAGCAGCGCCCACGCCGTCATCACCGGCTGCGACCGCGCGTGCTCGACCGAGCGGCCGGTGAGGCAACCCGACCAGTGCTCGCCCCATCCCCCGTCGCTGCGCTGGTGGTTGACCAGCCACTCGGCGGCGCGCACCAGCGCCGGGTCCCACGACGGCACGCCCGCGGCGCGCAGCGCCTTCATGACGTGGAATGCCGAGTAGGTGAACTGGACGCCCCAGAACGCGGGGAAGGTGCCATCGGGGCGCTGCGTGCCGCGCAGGAAGGCGACCGCGCGCGCGATGGCCTGGTCGGTGACGGCGTCGGACGTGCCTGCGTCGCGGAGCATGCAGAGCGCCACCAGCGACGAGGCCGTGCACTCGATGTACGAACGCTCGGTCATGCACTCGCCGTACATCTCGGTGTTGTTGATGCTCTCGAGGAACGCCGAGCCCCGGCGCCGCTCGTAGGTGCCGAAGCCGCCGTCCTCGTTCTGCCGCTGCAAGAGGAAGCACGCCGCCTGGCGAAGCCGCTCGCCGGCGATGCGCTCCTCGGCCGGGACGAGGTTGGCCGCGTGCATCTCGAGCAGCGCCACCACCGCCTCGGCCGTGCAGTCGGAGACCGGCCAGCGGTGCGCGCCGTCGGAGAAGCACCAGCCGCCGAGCGCCGGATCGCGGTGCTGCTCCGAAAAGCCCGGGATCTCCTCGGTTCGCTGCGCGCCCTTCAGGAATCGATATCCCGCCAGCAGCGGCTCGCGGAAGCGCTCCGGCGCCGGCGCCGCGAGGAGCGACTGCATGGCAAAGGCGGTATCCCAGGTCGTCGACCGCGCGCCGCAATAGCGCACGCCGAGGGCCTCGTCCTCCCACCGCCACGCCTCCACGCCGTCGAGGCTGGGGCCGAGATCCGGGTGATTCGGATCCGCGGCAAACAATGCCAGGCAATCGAGCAGCCCATTGACCGGCGAGAGCGCCTGGTAATTGGTACTGCGCTGCTCGAAGACGATCCGGTCGAGGCAGCTCGCGAGGGCGGCGCGGCGGAATCCCCGGGAGTGGAGCCGCTCGTAGCCGGCCATTCCCCGCGCCGCGGCGCGCACGCCCACCGACGGCGCGACGAAGAGATCGCTCGCCGCGACGTGGTCCCGGTGAGCCCGAAAATCAATCGACCGATAGGGCGTCTCGAACAGCTCGCTCCGCAGCGCCTCGGCGAGCGGCCCGAGGTCGGCGCGGAAGCGCTTTCCATATAGGTAGGCCAGCCCCATGTAGATATTGCGGGTGTGACAATAGTATTTACTGGGGTGGATCGGCAGCCACGGGGGCAGCGCGTACATCTCCGGCGGGCAGGGGTTCACACCCTCGTATTCCCAGAGTCCGATGAAGCAGAGCCAGTATTTCCCCCAGCTGGGAATCGCCGGCACGCCGCCCGGCTGGCGGCGGAGCCATTGCCGCGCCTGCCGGGTCAGCGGCTCGTCGGGGCCGACGCCGAGCAGGCGCAGCGCGACGTAGGCGAGCGTGGTGAAGAAGACGAACCCCTCCGAGTCGGGGTGCATTCCCCAGGCGCCGTCGGCGGTGCGCGTGGCGGAATAGTGGCGGATGATCCCCTGTCGCGTCCGCTCGTCGAAGGGTCGCCCGACGATGGCGCGCACGATCACGTGCTGAGAGAGGATCATGGTGTTCCACACCATCTCGCCTTCCCAATCCCCGGTATTTCGCTGCAGGGACAGGAGATGGGTGATCGCTCCGTCGAGCGCGCGGGCGTCGTCGGAGCGGTCCGCGTGCCGAGCCGAAATCATGGTCATGGGGCGGCCTCCGACCGCTCGGTAGCACGGCGGCCGAATCGACGGCAAGCAGGGAAACGCATTCGTGCGCTTCCGCACCGCCGGGTGCGAAAACGACAAAGCTCGCGCCGCGGATTGGGCAGGCGAGCGACCATTTTGAGGTAGAACTGCGCCCCATGGCCCTCGACGACTTCTTCACGCTCACCCCGGAACGCGTGCTCGCCGCGGCGGAGGTGGGCGGCCGGCGCGCGACCGGCTCGGTGCTGGCGCTGAACAGCCTCGAAAATCGCGTCTACGAGATCGAATACGAGGAGGGTCCGCGGCTGGTGGCGAAGTTCTACCGGCCCGAGCGGTGGTCGCGCGAGGCGATCCTCGACGAGCACCGCCTGCTCGCCGAGGCCGCGGAGGAGGAGCTGCCGGTGGTGCCGCCGATCGATCTCGGCGGCGGCGCGACGCTCGGCGAGCTGGCCGGCAGCGACGGTGGTGCGATCCTCTACGCGCTGTTCCCGAAGGCGCGCGGCCGCGCCCCCGAGGAGCTGGACGACGAGCGGCTGCGCCAGCTGGGACGGCTCGTGGCGCGGCTGCACATCGTCGGCGAGCGGCGGGAGGCGCCGGCGCGCCCGCGCCTCACCTGCGACAGCTACGGCGCCGCCAGCGTGCGCCTGCTCGCCGACGGGCCGTGGATCCCGCTCGACCTCGCGGGGCCCTTCCGCCGGGTCGGCGAGGCGCTCGTCGCCGCGTGCCGTGCGGCCGGCCTCGACGAGGAGCGCCCGATCCGGCTCCACGGCGACTGCCACAAGGGCAACCTGCTGTGGGGCCAGGAGGGCCCGTTCTTCCTCGACTTCGACGACTTCCTCCACGGCCCGGCGGTGCAGGACCTGTGGCTGCTCGCGCCCGGCCACGACGACGAGGCGCTCGCACAGCGGGCGCTGCTCGTCGAGGGCTACCGCGCGATGCGTGCGTTCGATGAGCGGACGCTCCGCCTGGTGGAGCCGCTCCGCGCGCTGCGGATCCTGCGCTACGCGGCGTGGGTGGCCCATCGCTACCGCGATCCGGCGTTCCAGCGCGCGTTCCCCGATTTCGAGGAGCACTCGTGGTGGCAGCGCGAGATCGCCGATCTCGGGGAGCAGCTCGGGCGCATGTCCCGGGCGAGCTGATCGCCCCCGGAGGGGCGCTCTCTTGACGGGCGGCCGCGCGCACCGATGTTCCCGGCGCGAGGCAGGACAATGACGGATCCCGAGGCGAAGCAGGAGGTCGCTGCACGCCAGCTGCTCGCCCTGGTGGCCCACGACCTGCGGACGCCGCTGACGATCCTCGACGGCGCGGCGCAGATGCTGGCGGCGCACGACCTCGATCGCGAGGAGCGCGCGCTGGTGGACCAGGTGCTGCGCGCGGCGCGGCGCATGGGCGCGCTGATCCGCGACCTCGTCGACGCGGCGAGCATCGAGGCGGGACGGCTCGCGCCGTCGGTGACGGTGACGCGGTCGGCGTGCGCGGCGGCCGCGCTGGTCGGCGACGCGCAGGACTCGCTGCGCCCGCTGGCGGTGGCGCGCCCGGTGCGGCTCGAGACGCGGGTGGAGGACGGCGCGACGCGCGTCTCGTGCGAGCGCGCGCGCGTGCTGCAGGTGTTCGAGAACCTCGTCGGCAACGCGGTGCGCTTCACGCCGCCCGGCGGGGTGGTGACGCTCGCCTGCCGCCTCGTCGAAGGCGCGGTGCGCTTCGAGGTCCGCGACACCGGCGACGGCGTCCCTCCGGCGGTGCGCCCGCGGCTGTTCGAGCGCCACTTCGCCGCCGGCGGGGCCGGCAAGCGCGGCACCGGCCTCGGGCTGTCGATCGCGCGCCGCATCGTCGAGGCGCACGGCGGGCGCATCTGGCACGAGGCGCTGCCCGACGGAGGCAGCTGCTTCGCATTCACGCTTCCGCTCGCCCCCGGCGGTTGATCGCCCGAGCGGCGCGTGATACTGCGCGTCCCGATGCGCCTCCGCCGCCGGCCGCTCGCGGTCCTCGGGCTCGCCCTCTATGGCGCGGCGGCGATCGCGC
>JAJXSP010000377.1 GCA_021784515.1 Myxococcales bacterium
AGGTGTTCGGCGCCTGCGCGCGCGCGCTCGGCAACCGCCGCACCGCGCTCTACGTGCGTCGCGACGCGGGCGCGGCGGCGCGCTCCCCCGACGTGTCGCTGTGCGCGCGGCCGCCGACCGCGATCGTCGTCGGCACGCGGCTGGCCGAGGGACGCGCCTCGCCGTCGCTGCGCTTCCTCCTCGGCCGCGCCCTCGAGCTGGCCCGCCCCGAGTACGCGCTCGCCGCGGCGCTCGATCCGGACGCCTTCGACCGGGCCATCGGGCCGCTCCTCCACGACGGGAGCGACGCCGAAGGCCTGCGCCGCGAGCTGCCGTTCAAGGTCGCCCGCCGCCTGGGCGAGCTGCTCGCCTCCGTCGCCACAGACGGCGCGGCGATCGCGCGCCACCGCAGCGGCGCCCGTCACACCGGCAACCGCGCCGGCCTCCTCCTGTGCGGCGATCTCGTCGCGGCCACCTCGGTGCTCCGCGCCGAGGGCGACGAGGCGGCGGTCGAGGAGCTCGCGCGCTGGGCCGTCTCCGACGAGTGCCTGCACCTCGCGGCGCGGCTCGCCCATGCCCCCGTCGCTTCCTGAACCGGCTCTGATAGACTGCGCCACCATGTATCTTGGTCGAGTCGTCGGCACCATCGTCGCCACGCAGAAGTACGAAGGGCTGCAAGGGCAGAAGCTGCTGATCGTGGCGCCGCTCGATCACACGCTCGCGCCGGCGGGCGAGCCGCACGTCGCGGTGGACACGGTCCGCGCGGGTCACGGCGATCTCGTCTGGCTCGTCGGCTCGCGCGAGGCGGCGCTGGCGTGCGAGCCGTGGTTCGTTCCCGTCGACGCGGCGATCGTCGGCATCGTCGACCAGATCGACGCCGATGGCCGACCGGTGCGCGCGCCCGATCCGTTCGGGAAGAGGGCCGTCTCGTGAAGCTCTGCCGCGTCAAGGGCACCGTCGTCGGCACCGCGCACCACCCGGCGTTCGACGGCTGCAAGCTGCTGGTGGTGCAGCCGCTCGACGAGCGCGGCGCCGAGTCGGGCGCGAGCTACCTCGCCGTCGACACCGTGCAGGCGGGCGTCGGCGACGTGGTGCTGGTGAACGCCGAGGGCAACGGCACGCGGCAGATCCTGAAGCTCGGCAACCTCGTCCCGATCCGCTCGCTCATCGTCGGCATCGTCGACGCGGTGGAGGTCGAGCCATGAGCGATCGAGCGGCGGCGGGGATCAGGCGACCCCGGAGCGGAGCGCAGCGGAGCGACCTGGGAGCCCCCCGACGTCGCTCGATCGCGGGGCAACAATGAGCGATCGAGCGGCGGCGGGGATCAGGCGACCCCGGAGCGGAGCGCAGCGGAGCGACCTGGGAGCCCCCCGACGTCGCTCGATCGCGGGGCAACAATGAGCGGCGACGCGCGCCTGCGCGCCGAGGTCGCCGCCGCCGCGCGCCGCCTCCACGCCCGCGGCTGGGTCGCCAACCACGACGGCAACGTCACCGCCCGCGCCGGCACCGGCCGCTACCTCGCCACGCCGACCGCCACCTCGAAGGCGGTGATCGACGCCGCGTCGCTGCTCGTCGTCGACGACGCCGGCGCGCGCGTGTCCGGCGCGAAGAAGCCCTTCGGCGAGCTCGGCCTGCACCTCACCGTCTACCGCAACCGCCCCGACGTGAACGCCGTCGTCCACGCGCACCCTCCGACGGCGACCGGGTTCGCGGTGGCGGGCGTGCCGCTCGATCGCCCGATGATCGCCGAGGCGGTGGTGTCGCTCGGCGTCGGCGTGCCGACGGTGCCGCTCGCCGCGCCGGGAGAGGCCGCCTGCGCCGCGCTCGCGCCCTACTGCGCCACCCACGACGCCGTCCTCCTCGCGGGCCACGGCGTGATCGCCTGGGGCGCCGACCTCGAGCAGGCCTACCTGCGCCTCGAGCTGGTCGAGCACCTGGCGAAGATCGCGCTCGTCGCGCACCAGCTCGGCGGGGTGCGCCCGCTCCCCGCCGCGATGATCCCGCCGCTCCTCGAGTCGCGTCGCAAGGCGGGCCTCGGCCTCGCCGCGAGCCGCGCGCCCGGCGAGCCCGCGAAGAAAGCGGTCGTCGCGTGCTCGCTCCCGCCCCCCGGTGCGGACGTCGTCCTCGTCGAGGATCAGTCGGGCCTTGGAGCAGGCCGCTTTGGCGGCCTTGGCCCCCAAAACCCGCGCACCTCGGCGATCGCGAGCCCGGGCGACCTCTCGGCGATCATCCGGCAGGAGATCGCGGCGGCGCTGAAGAAGTAGACCCTACTTCGCCCCCGCCTTGCGGATCCGCCCCTTGCCGTCGATCGAGTGGCCGCGGCCGATCGCCTCGCACACCTTCTCCACCTGCCCCTTGTAGCCGTGGGTGTTCCAGCCGACCTCGGCGAATCCGTCGAGGATCCGGATCTTGATCCGCCGCGACTCCTCCTTCTCATCGATCAGCAGCTTGAGCAGCGGCTCGCGCGCCGCCTCCTCGTCCTTCTGCGCCAGGAGCGCCTCGACGGTGTTGAAGCGCACCGTCTCGTCCATGTCCTCGAGGTACTGCCCGAGCGCGCGCGCCGCCCGCGGGTCGTGGAACTCCTCACCGACGAAGGTGATGAGCTGGATCTTCTTCGACGGGTCGCGGACGTACTCGTTGTTGTTGGCGGCGATCACCTTCTCGAGCACGCCCCACGCCTTCTCGTGCTCCGCGACGTGCGCCAGCACCTTGAGCTGCCAGGAGATCGAGTCGGCGCCGAGCACGTTCTTCTCGATCGCCGGGATGATCTTCTCGCCCATCCCCACGAGCGTGTCGTGGACCCACTGCTTCTCCTGCTCGTCCTCGATCGTCTTGTCGTAGACGAACGAGAAGCGCCGGAGCAGGCCCCCCAGCGCTTCGTCGCTGCCCTCGTCACGGAGCTGTTCCAGCGCCTTCCAGCGATCGACCGATTGCGAGTCCTTGTTGTTGGCCTTGGCAACCAGCTTCTTCACGCTGCCGCCGCTGCCGCTGAGAAAATCGAACAGACCCAAATGTGCACCTCGCGTGGCGCGTTCATACGCAAACGGCGGAGCAAACGCAACAGCCCCTCGCTTCGACGTTGCGCTGCCCGGGCGGGCGAACCTTCATGGCCTGTCACCGGGCGGACGGCTCCCTATCACGCCTTCCGCTTCGCGATCATCTCCCCCAGCTTCCCGTCCACGAACCGCCCCGCCTCCTCCGCAAGCTCGCGCGCCTTCGCCAAAAGCTCGTCGCACCGCGCGCGCGTCTCGGCGACGTAGGCGGGATCGGTGATGTCCTTCAGGTTGATCATCACGTTCCACAATCCGCCGCGCACACCCGCGTAACCGAGCTGCACGCCGACCGCGCCGTCGCTGAGCGAGTTGGGGTTGCCGATCCCGACCACCGTCCGGGAAAGGCGCATCGCGGCTAAGCTCGCCTCCGCCGTCGCCCAGGGCACGTCGATCGCCGCCTTCAGCCCCTCCTGCATCCGGCGCGCGCGGAGCGCCTTCTCCTCGGCATTGGACTGCGGCAGGCGCATCGCCGCCATGAAGCCGTTGAATGCCTGGGAGTCGGCGTCCACCGCGGCGATGAGCTGGTCCTTCACCGCCTGCGCCTCCTCGGCGACGCGGGAAAGCTCGGGGTCCCGCTCCTCGGTGCCCTCTTTTCCGTAGGTGAGATTGGCCACCATCGAGGCGAGCGCCGCGCCAAGCGCGCCGGCGAGCGCCGCCACCGAGCCGCCGCCGGGAGCGGGCGAGTCGCGCGACACCTCGTCGGTGAAGTCGACCACCGTGCGGCGCACCAGCGCGTTGTCCGCGATGGTCGGCAGGCCGAGCACCTTCTTGTCGATATCGAACGGCGCGACGTCGCTCAATCCAAGAGAGAAGGCCGCGGTGCGCAGCACGTCCGACAGCGGCTGCCCGACGGTGCGCCCCTGCTTGCGCAGGTAGTGCTTCCCGCTCTCGACGAGCGCCTGGAAGGGGATCAGCCCGACCACCTCGCTGCCGCTCACCACCAGGCCGCGCTCGTCGGCGAGCCGCCGCGCGGCGTCGAACACCGCGTGCGGCGGCGTCACCTTGTAGTTGGTCAGATTGATGGAGATCTGGGCGCGCTTGTAATCGTCCACGGTCCAGCCAATCGCCTTGCAGGCTTTGAACAGCCCCGGGCGATAGACCGGTTTGCCGACGACGTCGGGCGGATCGAGATCATTCGCGCGGAGGAGCGCGTCGAGGTCGTAATGGTGCGTCTCGTTCACGTGGACCCGCACCGCCTCGTAGCTCTCGGCGACTACGTCGCAGCTCCCGCACGGAAAGGCGCCCTCGCGATAGAACAGCTTCTTCCCGCGCGAATAATAGGGAGCGGTGTTCCCCGAGCGCGCCATCCGCCCCTTTTCGCGCAGCACCATCGCGATGTCGGTGGCGTGGCCCTTGTCGGTGGAATTGAGGTCGATGTTGTAGGCGATGAGGAACTCGCGCGCGCCGATGATCGAGGCGCCCGCCGTCGGGTGGGCCTTCGCCGGGCCGAAGTCGGGCTGCCACTCGGGATCGGCCAGCTTCCGCGCCAATCCCTCGTATTCGCCCCGCCGCACGTCCGCCAGGTTCCTGCGCGCGGGCCGGCTGGCCGCCGCCTCGTAGAGGAACACGGGAATCGAAAGCTCGCGGCCCACGCGCTCGCCGACCTTGCGCGCGATCTCCACGCAATCGGCCATCGTCACGCCCTCGACGGGAACGAAGGGGCACACGTCGGTGGCGCCCATTCGCGGGTGCGCGCCCGAGTGGCGGTTCATGTCGATCACCTGCGCCGCCCGCGCGATGGCGCTAAAGGCCGCCTCGGCGACGGCGCCCGGATCGCCGACGAAGGTGACGACGGTGCGATTGGTGTCGGCGCCCGGCTCGACGTTGAGCAGGCGCACGCCGGCTGTGGACTCGACGGCGTCGGTGATCTGCTTGATGCGGGCGGCGTCGCGCCCCTCGGAGAAGTTGGGGACGCACTCCACGATGGCGGCCATGGCGGAATCCTTTTTGGAGGAAGGGAAGGATGACGGAGAGTAGGAAGGGAACGAGGACGGTGTTTGAAGACGTGAAACTCGGGGGGGGTGATTGCCCCGACCGACCGGCCGATCTTTCGAATCTTCAAACACCGTCCTCGATGCGTCAGCCCGCCTTCTTCTCGGCCTGTTCGAGGCGGCGCTGGGCGTCGGCGTGCTCGGGGCGTTGCTTGAGCACGGCGCGGTACTCGCGCGCCGCGGCCTCGAAGCGCAGGGCCTTCATGTACGCGTCGCCGAGCGCGAGGTGGGCCGGCCAGCCGCCGCCCTCCTGCACCGCCCGCTCGGCCCAGCGGATCGAGTCGACGTAGAAGCCGCGCTCGTACGCGACGCGCGCGAGGCCCGTCGCCGCGGCACCGCGATCGGCGCCGCTCGCCGAGCGGTAGTGGCCGAGGAAGGCGCTCTCGGCGGCGCCGAGGTCGTTCTCGGCGAGCAGGTGCTGCGCCTCGCCGAGCGACGGTCCGCCCACCGGCACCGAGGCCGCAGCCGGCGCGCGGCGCTCCTTGCGCACTCGATCGGTCGGAGCCATGCGCGCCTTCTCGGGCGCGGCGCGGTCGGCTCCCGTCGACGAGGCCGGCGCCACCGCCGGGTCGAGGCGCTCCGTCTCGTCGAGCCCCGCCGCGACGGACAGCGGCGCCGCGGGGATCGGCCGTCGCGCCGCCGCCGCCGGCTCGCTCCGCATCGCGCGCACGATCGCCACCGTCACGAGCAGCAGCAGCATCGCCACGGCCGCCGCGATCGCCACCGTGCGCCAGGGCGGCATCACCACCCGCCCCGCCTCCGAAGCGTCACCGCGAGCGTCGTCGGCGGCGTCAGCGACCTCCGCCCGCGCCACCTCCACGCCCGGCTCGCCCTTCGCCCGCGACCGCCGATCCGGCCGGCACCGCTCGAGCCGCCGCGCCAGCTCCTCCATCGACTGCGGCCGCGCCGCCGGGTCCTTCTCCAGCGCCGCGGCGATCACCTCGGACAGCTCGCGTCCCACGTCGGAGCGCATGCAGGCGACGGCGGGTGCCGGCTCGCTCTTGCGCGAGATGATCTCGACGAAGTTCTGCCCGGTGTGCGGCGGCGTGCCGACGAGCATCTCGTAGAGGATCGCGCCGGCGGCGTAGACGTCGCTGCGCGCGTCGGCGGGGTGCCCCACGGCCTGCTCGGGCGCCATGTACTCGGGCGTGCCCATCGCCATGTTCGGGTTGGTCAGACGGCGGGGGCGCTTGCCGTCGCCGCGCGGCGCCACCTCGGTGTGCCGGGCGATGCCGAAGTCGAGC
>JAJXSP010000378.1 GCA_021784515.1 Myxococcales bacterium
CACGGCGAGCCGCGACGAGCGCCTGGTGGACCGCGGCGACGGCGTGGCCATCGCCGGCCGGCTCGCGGAAGAAGTCGGGCGTGAGGCGGGCGTGAAGCGCCTCGATGGCGCGCCACAGCTCGACGAGCGCGTCGCGGTCGCCCCAGGCGGCGTCGCGAACGACCACCTCGTCGGCGCGCCGCGAGCGCCGCGGCTCAGCCGCCACCCGTCCCCGCGGCCGCTTCGCCGGTCAGAAACGGCAGCGCCGCGGCGAGCAGCGGGCCGATGCCCTCCTCGTGGGGCACGTGGCCGCACGCCTTGACGACCTCGAGGCGCGCGCCCTGGATCTCGCGCGCCAGCCGCTCGCCGTGCGCGGGCGGCACGACGCGGTCCTCGTCACCCCACACCACCAGCGTCGGCGCCTTCACGCGCGCCGGGTCGCCGGTCGAGGCGTCGAGCGCGGTGATGGTGTGCTCGAACAGCGCGTAGAGCGCGGCGCGCCCGCCGGCGCGGTTGAAGCGCTCCCAGTAGTAATCGACCGCCTGCTCGTCGAACAGCGACGGGTCGCGGTAGGCGCTGCGCTCGACGGCGGCGAGATCGCGCCGCGCGTAGAGCTTCATGAAGATCGCGCGGCCGACGAGCGGCAGCAGCACCAGCTTGCCCTGCAGCGGGAGCGGGAGCGGGTAGACCGCCGCGTCCTCGAGGAGCAGCCGGTCCACCTTCTCGGGGTGGCGCGCGGCGAGGGTCAGCGCGACGCCGCCGCCCATCGAGTGACCCCACACGTGTGCGCGCGGGACGCCGAGCGCGTCGAGGGTACCGGCGACGACGTCGGCGAGCGCCGGCAGGTCGTAGCCGAAGCGATCGGGCGACGGCCGATCCGACTCACCGTGCCCGGGCAGGTCGAGCGCGATCACGGAGAACCGCCTGGCGAGGTCGCCGATCACCTGGCGGAAGTACCAGTGCGACACGAGGTAGCCGTGGATCAACACCAGCGGCGGCCCGTCGCCCGACCGGTGAACGAACACACGACCCGATGGAAGATTGACGAAAGAACCGGGGAGGCTCACGACGCGGACATTAGCACCGTCGGGAGCGGGTGGGAGCCCCCAGGGGCTCGAAGACGACCGCGGTCAGCCCGCGCTCTCGCCCGCGGCGCGCAGGAGGTCGTCGGAGAACCTCGTGCCCATCTCGCGCTGCACGAACGCCTCGACCTCCTCGACGGTGGCGATCCCGAGCACGTCGCTGGCGAGCCGCTGCGCCTCCACCTGCGACGAGGCGCGGATCACGCTCTTGACCACCGGGATCGAGGTCGAGTTCATCGACAGCTCGTCGAGGCCGAGGCCGCACAGCACGACCGCGAACAGCGGCTCGCCCGCCATCTCGCCGCACATCCCCACCTTGATCCCGGCGGCGTGACCCGCGTCCACCACGTAGCGCACCATGCGCAACATCGCGGGGTGGAGCGGGTGGTAGAGGTAGCCGACGTGCTCGTTCACGCGGTCGATGGCGAGCGCGTACTGGATCAGGTCGTTCGTGCCGATCGAGAGGAAGTCGCACTCGCGCGCCAGGAGGTCGGCCGTCAGCGCCGCCGACGGCATCTCCACCATGATGCCGACCGGGACCTGCTCGTCGAAGGGCAGCCCCTCGCGGCGCAGCTCGTCCTTCGCCTCGTCGAGGATCGCCTTCGCCGCGCGCAGCTCGCCGACGCCGGAGATCATCGGAAACATGATCCGCGCCTTGCCGTAGGCCGTGGCGCGCAAGAGGCCGCGCAGCTGCGTCTTGAACAGCCCGCGCTCCTTCAGGCAGAGGCGGATCGAGCGCAGGCCGAGCGCCGGGTTGGCCTCGTGGCCGATGTGCAGCGACGGCGAGAAGCGCGCGACCTTGTCGCCGCCGAGGTCGAAGGTGCGGAAGGTGGCGGGCAGGCCGGCGAGGCGCCGCAGCACGCCGCGCGCGTGCATGTAGTGCTCTTCCTCGCGCGGCAGGTCGGCGCGGTCGAGGTAGAGGAACTCGGTGCGATACAGCCCGATGCCCTCGGCGCCGTGGTCGAGCGCCGACGGGATCTCGTCGGTGATCTCGACGTTGGCGTAGATGTGGACGCGCGCGCCGTCGGAGGTCTCGGCGGGCAGGTCGCGGTTTCCGAGCAGCTCGCCGACGAAGGCGCGGTGCCGCCGGATGCGCGAGCGGTACTCCTCCACCTCGCCCGGCGTGGGGTTGACCAGCACCTCGCCGCGGCCGCCGTCGACGATCACCAGCCCGCCGGGGACGATGCGCTCGGTGGCGTGCTCGATGCCCACCACCGCCGGGATCTCGAAGGCGCGGGCGAGGATCGCCGAGTGGGAGGTCTTGCCGCCGGCGTCGGTGACGAAGGCCGCCACCTGCGAGCGGTGCAGGTGCGCCGTGTCGGCCGGCGAGAGGTCGTGCGCCACCACCACCGCGCCCGGCGGCGTCGAGCCGAGCACGTCGACGTGCTCGCCGAGCAGGTTGTGCAGCAGGCGGTCGCCGACGAAGTCCACGTCGCTTCGCCGCTCGCGGAAGTAGTCCTCCTCGATCGCGTCGAAGACGCTCTTGATCTCCTCGACGGTGCGGCGGAGCGCCCACTCCGCGTTCACCTTCTCGTCGCGGATCCGGCGGCGCGTGGGGCCGAGCAGGTGATGCTCGTCGTGGAGCATCATCTGGTGCGCTTCGATGATCTGGTGGTGATCCTCTCCGCCGTTTTGATCGCGGTCGTGGAACTTCCGCTTGATGCGGTCCAGCTCCTCGTCGGTGCTGGCGACGGCGGCGTCGAGCCGGTCCAGCTCGTCCTGGACCTCCGCCTCGACGATGTGGCGCTTGGGGACCTTGACGCGCCGGCGGTCGACGACGTGGGCGCGCCCGATGGCGATGCCCGGCGAGGCGCCGATCCCGATCAGCCAGCGGTCGCGCCCGTCGATCATCCCTGCTCCCCGAACTTCTCCTTCACCAACTGCGCGAGCGCGGCGAACGCGCCCTCCGCGTCGGGCCCGCTGCACCGCACGGTGATCACCGTCCCCTTGGAGGCCACCAGCATCAGCACGCCCATGATGGACTTGCCGTTGACCACCTGCCCGTCCTTCTCGACGGTGACCTCGGACTTGAATCGGTTCGCCGCCTGGACGAACTTCGTCGCCGCACGGGCGTGCATGCCGAGCTCGTTCGTGATCTCGAGCGTCCCTTCCCTCGTCGCGTTGGGGGTTGCCATCAGCTCTCTCTCACCTGAATGCTCTTGCGGCCGGTCTCCGCCAGCTCGTCGGCCAGGGGGCGCGCGCCGCGGCGCCGGTCGACGGTGGCGAGCTTGAACAACATCGGAAGATTCATCCCCGAGACGACCGCGCACCGCCCGCCGAAGTGCGCCGCGAGGTTCGCCGGCGTGGAGCCGACGAGGTCGACGAGGAACACGACGCCCGCCGCCCCCACCGCGCGCGCGGCCGACTCGAGGCGGCGCTGCACGTCGTTGGCCGGGTCACCCGAGGCGACCGCGACGGTGGCGATGCAGTCGAGGTGGCCGATCACGCGCTCGGCGGCGGCGACCATCGCCTCGCCCGCCGCGCCGTGGGTCACGACCACCACTCCGGTCGTCCCGTTCGTCGGGCTCACACCACACCTCGCCCGAGGTCGCGGTGGCGGAGCGTCACCGGGCGCTGCCCCGAGAGGCGACGCCCCAGCTCGGCGGCGACGGCGACCGATCGGTGGCGGCCGCCGGTGCAGCCGATCGCGACGGTGAAGTAGCCGCGCCCCTCGCGCTCGACGTGCGGCAGCAGGAACTCGAGGAGCGTGGTCGTGCGATCGACGAACTCCCGCGCCTCCTCGGTGCCCAGGACGTACGCGGCCACGTCGGGGTCGGTGCCGCCGCGCGCCGAGAGCGTCTCGACGAAGTACGGGTTGGGCAGGAAGCGCACGTCGAGCACCATGTCGGCCTCGGCGGGCAGGCCGTTCTTGAAACCGAACGAGAGCAGCGTCAGCGCGAAGCCCGACTGCCGGCCGTAGCGCTCCTGGATGATCCCCTTGAGCTGGTGGACGTTCAGGTTGCCGGTGTCGACGACGGCGTCGGCCTCCTCACGCAGCCCGGCGAGGACCTGGCGCTCGAGCCCGATGCCGCGCCGCAGGTCGTCGCCGCCGAGCGGGTGGCGGCGCCGCGTCTCGGAGAAGCGGCGCATAAGATTCTCGTCGCTGGCGGTGAGGAAGAGCACTTCCACGGTGTGGCCCTGCGCGCGCAGCGCCGCGAAGGCCTCGCGATAGCCGGCGAGGAAGTCGCCCTCGCGCGAGTCGGCGACGAGCGCCGTGCGCTCCACCTCGCCCGCGTGCGAGAGCAGCTCGACGAAGCGCCCGATGAGCGGCATCGGCAGGTTATCGACGCAGAAGAAGCCGACGTCCTCGAGCGCGCGCAGCGCGGTGGACTTGCCGGCGCCCGACAGCCCGGTCACGACCAGGATCGTCATCTCGCGGTGGTCGCCGCGCTCGCCGCTCAAGGCCGTCACTCCACCTCGTCGATCGACTTGCCGATCGGCACCGCCTCGGCGATGGCGCGGTTGATCCGATCCTGGAACTCGCGCGCCGAGTGCTTGCCCTGAATCTTGAGCAGCTGGTTGCGCGCCGCCACCTCGAGGATGGAGGCGATGTTGCGGCCCGGGCGGATCGGCACGCGGATCATCGGGATGTTCACGTCGAGGATCTTGTGGCGTAGCTCCTCGGTGCCGAGGCGGTCGTACTCCTCGTCCTCGTTCCACTCGGTCAGCTCGGCCACCAGCTCGATCTTCTTCGCGTCGCGCACCGCCGAGATGCCGAAGAGGTCCTTGATGTTGATGATCCCGAGGCCACGGATCTCCATGTGGTGCTTGATGATGTCCGACGAGGCGCCGTAGATCGTCTCGAGCCCGCGCCGCCGGATCTCGACGATGTCGTCGGCGACGAGGCGGTGGCCGTGCAGCACCAGGTCGAGCGCCGCCTCGCTCTTGCCGATCCCCGACTTGCCGAGCAGGAGGATGCCCACGCCGAGGACGTCGATCAGCACTCCGTGGAGCGAGGTGGTCGGCGCGAGGCGATCCTCGAGCGCGCGCGTGACGCGCGTGATGAACACCGACGACATGAGCGGCGAGGTCAACAGCGGCACGCCGTGCTCCTCGCAGATCGACGGCAGCTCGTCGGGCGGCGCCAGGCCGCGCGTCACGACGAGCGCCGCCGGCCCCACGCGGCACAGCGACTCGAGGCCGGCGACCCGCTGCTCCTGCGGCAGGTTCGAGCAGTAGGAGACCTCGGTGAGCCCGAGCACCTGGAGCCGCTCGCGATGGACGTGATCCGTGTAGCCGGTGAGCGCGAGGCCCGGCTTCTGGATCCGCGGTGCGGTGATCCGCCGCCCGAGGCCGGCGCGGCCCGCGAGGAGCTCGAGGCCCAGCCCGTCGATCTTCAGCAGCGCCTCGATCAGGACGACCGCCACGCGCCCTCCGTTCCTACTGCCCGACGCCCGCGACGATCCCCTTGCAGAGGATGGCGTCGAACGAGCCGGTCAGGTGCGAGCCCGCGATCATCACGTCGTAGCTCCCCTTCATCTCCGAGAGGTTCTTGATCTCGTCGGGGCTGCTGGTGACGGTGATCGTGCCCGAGTCGGCCTCGACCTCGAGGTCGTACTTCGGGCTGTTGCCCGTCTGGTGCTCGAACACCACCATCGCCTCGACGGGACCGTCGGAGTGCGTGCAGTTGTTGGTGCGGCCGACCTGGAAGCTGTTCACGTTGGGCGGCACCTTGAGGAACGAGGGGAAGATGATGCGCAAATTCGTCTCGGTCATCGAGTGGAAGATTTGCGCGTTGCCCGCGTCCGTCTGCAGCTCGGAGCAGAGCCCGAAGTCGGTGAGGATCACCTGGTACTGGCCGTTCGCGAGGTTGTCGCAGAAGCGCGAGTCCTGCCCGTAGCTGGTCGCGGCCACGTTCAGGGTCTGGCCCGAGATGGTGATGCTGGTGGCCGAGTTGCCGCAGCCGGCGGCGCCAAGCGAGAGGGAAACGAGCGCGAGGGCGAAAGCGGAAGTGGGCGTGCGCATGGTCAATGTTTCTCATCCTCGTCGGCGATGACGCGGTAGAGCGCGGCCGCGTCCTTCGCCTCCATGAGCCTCGTGCGAAAGCTCGGGTCCTTGAACAGGCGGCTGATCCGGGCCAGCGCCTTGAGGTGCGCGCCCGTCGAGTTCGACGGCGCCACCAGCACGAAGAATATGTCCGTCGGACGTCCGTCCATCGACTCGAGGTCCTCCCCCTCGCGCGCGCGCCCGACGCAGGC
>JAJXSP010000379.1 GCA_021784515.1 Myxococcales bacterium
CCCGGCACGCCCCCTGCGAGCGCCCTCTTCGCCGACCCGAAAGAGCTGGCGAAGTACGATGTGATCATCATCGACTGCGACGGCGCACCCGTCTTTCCACCGGGGAATCAAGCCGCCAACCTGCTGGCGTGGCTCGACGCGGGCGGGCGCCTGCTCGCGAGCCACTACGCCGATGTCTGGCTCGTCTCTGCGCCGGGACTGTTCGGCGCCGCGGCGTGGATCCCCGGGCAGGCCGCGCTGCCCGATCTCACCGCCGTCGTCGACACCACCTTCCAGCGCGGCCAGGCATTCGCGGCGTGGCTCGCCGCCGTCGGCGCTTCGCCCATGTTGGGGCAGATTCCGGTGCAGCAGGTGCGGCACGACCTGGCGCTGGTGAACTATCCCGCCCAGCGGTGGTTGTATGCGAACCCGAATCAAATCCCCTTTGCGCCGATCGCATTCACGCTCGACACCCCGTTCGGCGGCCAGGCCGGCCAGGCCTGCGGCCGCGTCCTGTTCACCGACTTCCATGTCGCGAGCGGCACGGGAACGGGGCACTTTCCCGACGAGTGCGGCGCCCCGGCACCGATGACGCCGCAGGAGAAGGTGCTCGAGTACATGCTGTTCGATCTCGCCAGCTGCGTGCAGCCGGTCTGCGTGCCGCGGACATGCAAGGACCTCTGGCTCCAATGCGGCCTCGCCCAGGACGGCTGCGGCAATCAGATCGATTGCGGCCAATGCCTCTTCGATCTGACCTGCAACGGCGGCCACTGCGTACCCGCGCTCCCGCACGGCGACGACGGAGGCGGCGGCGGCAGCATGGGCGGTCCGCCCGACGGGTGCGTGCCGGCCGACTGCAAATTGTTCAACATCGAGTGCGGTCCCGCCAGCGATGGCTGCGGCCATCCCCTCGATTGCGGCACCTGCCCTCCGGGCGTGAGCTGCGGCGGGGGCGGAATTCCCGGGCAGTGCGGCAAGCCGGCCAACTGACCCGCAAGGGTCTCAACTCGGTTGTTCGCAGGTGACCGCGGGGAGGTAGAGCAGGTCGTTCCCGACGTCGCACTCGGGGGTCGCCGGGGCGTTGCGGCCGTCGTCGTCGGCGCGAAACCAGAGATTGGCAGGCGCGGTGGGCGGATTCGTAAAGTCGCACCCCACGACTTCACAATGGCCGGGAGCGAGCGCTCCCACGGTGACAACGGTGCAGATCGCGGCCGCCCCGGGCCCGCGGGGATCGGCGCGATAGAACGTGCCCGGGACGCCGGCGTCCGCCGTCGCCGCGCCGCGGTTGCACACGCTCGCCCACAAATGCACGACCGCCGTGCAGTCCTGCCCGCCGCTGTCGACCAACGTCGCCGGCGCGGCGGTGAAATCGGGGGTTGACGGGGACGACGCCCCCGCTCCCGGTACGTTCTGGCGATAGCTGTTCCAGGCAGTCCAGCTGGGGACTTCGTGCTTCGGAACCCGGAGATCGTCGTCGATGTTGGTGATGTGGTAGGTGTGCTGGTTCCATAGCGCCCGCGACGGCATCCAACGGTTCTGCGGGTCGCGAAAGATGAACAGCCCCTCGGTCGCGCCGGTGAAGGACTGGCCGGTCTGCCCCTCCGGAACACCCTTGCAGGAGTCGGCTCCTTCGAGGTGATCGGAGGGCACGATCAGGTCGGCGTGGCCGTCGGCGTCCACGTCGGCGACGACCGGCATCTCGAGCGCCGTCCCCGAGGTGACCGACTGCGCGAACAGCGTCTTGCCATCCACGCCGCTCATCACCCGGAGCCAGCATTCGTCGCGATAGACCACTTCGGGAATGCCGTCGCCGTTGAAGTCGAACACGGAGGCGGCGGTCCCTCCCGACGAGAGATCGCGCGTCTCCCGCTCCCAGAGCACCCCGCGATCGGCGCCGTGGCACTCCGGCGGTGGCGGCGACGCGGCGCACTTGAGGGAATAGACCGAATAGTGGTTTGGCCCGGCGACGCCGAAGTCGGGGACGCCGTCACCGTCGAAGTCGGCGACGGTGGCTGGACCGCCCCAGCCGCCGCCGACGATCGAATAGGGGCCGAAGAGCGCCTGGTCGTTCCAGAGATCGAGGATCGCGACGCGCTGCATGCCCGGCTGCGACTGCACGACGAGGAGGTCGGGATGGCCATCGAGGTTGAAATCGGCGATCTCGGGCCACGCGCCGGTGGTGCCGAGCGCGCCGAGCGCGGCGCCGCCCTTGCTCTTGCCGTCGAGTCCGTAGATCTCGAGCCCGGTGAGGATCTCGGCGATCCCGTCGCCGTCGACGTCCGCGAATGCCGACAGCGTCCCCCAATGGGCATTCGCCGCCGGCGAAGGAGCTTGATTCCATACCTGTTCGAGCACCGGTTGGCCGGGCCGATAATGGAGGAGCTGGGCAGAGACCAGGATTTCGGGCAGGCCGTCTCCGTCGGCGTCGGCGATCTCCGGGCCCGACGCGTCGTCGCCCTGGAACTGCTCCTGATAGGGCGCCGGGGCGAACGCGAGCGGCGCGCCGTGGGCATCGAACACGGTGACCAGGGGGGCGCCCGGGACGGGTCCGGTGATCCCGACGATCTCGGGACTGCCGTCGCCGTCGAGGTCGGCGACGGCGAGCTGGGTGCTGCGGCGGATCCCCCACCGTGGGTGTTCGAAGAAGACCGAACAATCGTGGTGAATCGCGATCAACGCGCCCGAGTCTTCATAGGTGGAAAAAAGGATCTCCGGCTTGCCGTCGCCGTCGAGATCGGCGACCACCGGCGTGGTGAGGATGGCCGCGGACTCGCCGCGCGTGGGCAGGAAGTGGCACGCCACGACGGGAGCGGAGAGCGCCGTGGCGGCGAAGGAGCGGCCGGCGCACGTCGGGTCGAACGCGCCGCGCGGGCCGGTCCCCCAGGCGAGGCAGACACCGTCGGTGCAAGCGCCGCCATCGCCGCCCCCGGCGGCGCACTGGCAATAGGAGTCGTCTTCACACTGGCGATCGTCGAGGCAGGTGCCATGGTCGGCGATGCACGATCCGAGGTAGCACCGCTGCCCGGTCGCGCAGGGGTGCGCCTCGTCGCAACCCGTCGCGAGATCGGGTCCGTCGAAAACGGCGGCGAGGTCGTTGCACGGCGCCCCGGGCGGGCGGCACAGGAGCGTGCAGGGATCGCAGGCGAAGCCGGGCGGGCAGCGCGGATCGGCCTGCGAGCAGCTGAACTGGCCGTCGAGGAACACGGGCTCGGAGCAGCCTGCGACGACGGCGACGACCATCCCGACGCAAAGACGGGGTGCGAAAATGGGTAGGGCGAGCCAGCGACCTCGCCGTGCGCCGAGCAGCGACACGCACGCGAAGATCGTCCCCCGGCGCCCGCGGTGTCAACTCGGCGCCGTGTCCGGCTCTCCCCGCGCCGCGACTCGTACGCCTTCTCCCCTTACCCGGACGTGGCGGCGCTTTTCGGCGCGTCGAGAGCAATCGCGGTCTTTCTCGGTAATGGCGACGACAGTTTGGCGGCGGCAGGCTGGCGGCGCGACAAAGCGAAGGCCTCCCACCCTGCCTCGGGCCCGGCTAGACTCCGTGCATCCGATGCCACGCGCTGATCTCCCGCCGCTCCCTGCCTCGCCGGCCAGCCCGCCGTCGCTGTCCTCGAACGAGGCCGTGACGCGCGAGGTGCGGCGACTGTCGCGCGCGTGGGCCGAGGGCGATCCCGCGGACGCGGCGCTGCGCGCGTCGCTCACCCAAACGCTCGGCTCGCTGCGCGCACTCTATCGCGAGCGCCCGGCGCTGTTTCGCCCCGACGCGGTGGCGGCGCTCAAGGCGATCTCCGATGGACTGCGGCGCCTGGCCGCGGGCGCTCCCGGCTGCGTCGACAAGGTCTCGGCGGGTCGCGCCGCGCCCGAGGACGTGCTCTCCCAGGTCTTCGGCTATTCGCATTTCCGACCCGGACAGCGGGAGATCATCGACGCGCTGCTCGACGGCCACGACTGCATCGGCGTGATGCCGACCGGGGCGGGCAAGTCGCTCACCTTCCAGATCCCGGCGCGCCTGCTCGGCGGCACGACGCTGGTGATCTCGCCGCTCATCGCGCTCATGAAGGATCAGGTCGACGCGCTGCAGGAGGTCGGCCTGCGCGCCACGTTCCTCAACTCGAGCCTCTCGCCCGAGGAACGGCGGGCGCGCGTCGCGGGCCTGCGCGCCGGCGCCTACGAGCTGCTCTACGCCGCGCCGGAGGGCATCGAAGCCTCGGTGGGTTCGGTGCTGTCGCGGATCGATCTGCGGCTGATCGCCGTCGACGAGGCGCACTGCATCAGCCAGTGGGGGCACGACTTCCGCCCGGCGTACCGGAACCTCGCCGGGCTGAAGGAGCGCTTCGGCGGCGTGCCGGTGCTGGCCTTGACGGCGACGGCGACGCGCGAGGTCAGCGAGGACATCGTGCGGCAGCTCGCCATGGTCGACCCGGTGCGCTTTCGCGGGTCGTTCTTTCGGCCCAACCTCAAGATCCACGCCTACAAGAAGGGCGGCACCGACGGCAGCGGGCGAGCCATCAATCTGCGCCAGGCGATCCTGGGCATTGCGCGGGCGCGCGCCGGCCAGAGTGGCATCGTCTACTGCCTGTCACGCAAGTCGGTGATGGACACGGCGCTGTTCCTGCGCGAGCAGGGCATTCGCGCGCTGCCCTACCACGCCGGGATGGAGCCCGCCGATCGCACGAGCGTGCAGGACCGCTTCCAGTCGGAGGACGCCGACGTCATCGTCGCCACCGTCGCCTTCGGCATGGGCATCGACAAATCGAACATCCGATACGTCATCCACCGCGACATGCCGCGCTCCGTCGAGGGCTATTACCAGGAGATCGGGCGCGCCGGCCGCGACGGCGTCGACAGCGACGTGGTGCTCTTCTACTCGTGGGCCGACGTGATGAGCTACGAGCGCTTCGACGACGAGGCGGAGCCGGAGATCGCAGAACGGCGCAAGCTGCAGGCGCGCGAGATGTTCCGATTCGCCGACAGCCCCTCGTGCCGGCATCAGGGTCTGGTTTCGTACTTCGGAGAGCGAATCGCCGCGTGCCGCAGCGCGTGCGACTCGTGCCTCGCCGGCGATCTCCTCGCCGAGACCGCGCCGCCGTCACGCAGTGGCGGGCGCGGGCCCAAAAGCCCGCGACGGGACCGACGGAGCCAGGGGGCGGGCAGCGCCGATTCGTTCGGGCTGCCGGCGCCTGCGCCATCGCCGCGCGCGCCGGCCCGAGCCGGCGACGACGCCGAGCTGTTCCTCTTCCTCAAGGCCCTCCGCAAGCGCCTCGCCGACGAGAAGAAGCTCCCCGCCTACGTCGTCTTCTCCGACGCCACGCTGCTCGATATGGCGCGCCGGCGACCGCGAAGCATGGATGACCTCCTCGCGATCTCCGGCGTCGGCGCGAAGAAGCTGGCTCAGTATGGGGCGCTGTTCCTTGCCATGATCGATGAACACCGCGACGGGTAGCTGGCCACGGCGAACTCGGGAAGGTAAACGGGTCTGCCGTACCCATCGCGGGCGTGGCGGCGGCGCGCGCTGGGCAATTCGACTCGCGTCGCGACGGCGGCGGCGAATCGGCCCTCTATCTCCCGCTTCAGACTGCTCCACTTCATAGAGCTCACCTCACCTTGGTCCGCGCAAACCGTCTTGCAATGACCCGCCGTCCCGGTGGCCCCGTGTCGAGATTGGCGCGCCTCAATAGCGGTCGGGTCAATGGCGTTGTTCACCCGCGGCCTCAGTGCTCGTTGCCCGCGCCGGGGACGCTTCGCTGCGCCGCCCTTACGCTCTTGGCGTGTCGCAGCGGCCGTGCGACAGTCGCAGCCGTGCAGTTGGGCGAGCGGCGATCGGTCGGAGACAACAGCGGCGTGGCGGCTTCGGTCACAGGGCCCTCTCGGGCGATCTTCGGCGGCGTGGACACCGGCGGCGTGGAGCACGGCGATGCAGGTCCTTCGTCCTAGCCCCGCGCGTTCGCGTTCTTCGGGCGCTCCGGAGTCAACCGCGTCGGAGGCCGACGGGCGCGACCCGCTTCCGTCGGTGCTCCTCCTCGGCATGGGGCTGTGGTCGACCTTCTCCGTCGTCGATGTCTACACGGCGCTGGTGGTGGCGCCGCATTGCCCGCTCGCGTGGCTCGGGGCATGGCGCGCCGCGGGCGTCCTGTTCCTCGGCGCGTGCTACCTCCTCAGCCGGCGCAAGGGGCTCTCGCGAGGAACGAAGGCGGCGGTCGAATTCGTCGCGTTCGGTTTCACCGGTGTACTGACGT
>JAJXSP010000380.1 GCA_021784515.1 Myxococcales bacterium
GCGGGCGCCACGCCGGCAGCCCCGTCGCGTGGCAGAGCGCGAGCCGGACGGTGACGCCCGGGCGCAGCTCGTCGTGGAGGGAGAGCGCGCCGCGATCGCAGAGCCGCATCGCGAGCGTGGTGGTGACGAGCGCCTTCGTCAGCGAGGCCACGTCGAACAGCGTCTCGCCGTCGCATTCGCCCACCGCTTCGTCGAGCAGCACGCGGCCGCCGTCGGCCACCAGGAGCTGCGCCGCGGGGTAGACCGCGCCGACGCCGGCGACCAGCCGACGCCGCACCTCGTCCAGGCTCATCGCGGCGCGCCCCGCGGTCCGGCGTTCATGGCGCGCGAGCATACCGCGGTCGGGTCGCGCCCGCCGGCGCGCGGTCGCCGCCAACCCGTCCGATGGAGGACCACCGGAGGGTGTTGGAACTCCGCTTCTCCACTCGAGGCGGTCTCCTTCCGCTCTCCGACGGGCGCCGGTGCGCCGTCGCGCGCGATCGGCGGCCGCCGTCGGTGGATCGGCCGTTGCTCCGCCTCGCACCATGAGGACCACGGCGGACTCGTCGGGCGGACCGCTCCTCCCGGCGCGATCCTTTGCTCGCCGCCCCTCGCTGCCGCTGCACGACCGGCCCGATGGACCGGAGGCCGCGCGCTACCGCGTCCTGCGGGCGCGGCTGCGGCGGCTCGGCGATCCCCAGGTGATCGTGGTCCGCGGCGAGCACCGGCGCGCCGGCGCCGAGGCGGTCGCGGTGAACCTCGCCCTCGCCTTCGCCGAGGGGCGCCACGACGAGGTCGCGCTCGTCGGCGACCGCTTCGCGACGCCGGCGCTGCTGCGGCTGCTCGCGGCGTTCGGGCCGAGGGCGAGCGCCCGGCTCGCCGGCGAACGGTGCCCGATCCCGGGCTGGTCGCGCGGCGAGATCTCCGAGCGCATCGATATGCTCCTGCCGTCGGGCCCCTCGCCGCTCGCGCTCGACGAGGTGCTCGCGCTCGCGCGCCCCGCCTATCGCCACGTCCTCGTCGCCGTCCCGTGCGGAGCGCCCCCCTCGGAGAGCGACGCCCTCCTCGCGATCGCCCGCCGGCGCGGCGTCGGCCCGCGTCCGGCCGCCACGCTCTACCTCGTCCGGAGCGCGGGCGCGCCCGGCCGACCGCACGATGGCGACCGGCCGGGCGCCTCCACTACCTCCTCCACCGTCGCCGACGCGCGCGGATGATCGCTACGGCGCCGTCGCCGCCTTCCCCGACGACGGCGGCGAGTCGAGCGCCAGCGTCGTCGCCCCGGTCACCGCGAGGAACGGCTTCAGCCGCGCGAAGGACTTGCGACCGAACCCCTTCACGCGGGTGATCTCCTCGGCGCGGCGGAACGGGTGCGCCTTGCGGTGCTCGACGATGCGCGACGACTTCGTCGGGCCCACGCCGGGCAAGAGCTCGAGCGCCGCCTCGTCGGCGGTGTTGAGGTTGACCACCCCGTGCAGCGCCGCGGCGCGCCCCTTGCCCGGCGACGCCCGCTCGCCGGCGGGCGCGGACGCGGCGCTCGGCGGCGCGGCGAACGCGCACGGAGCCCCGACCCCGAGGGTCAGCAGCGCGGTGAGGAGTGCTCCCGGAAGGCGGCGCATCAGCCCGCCCCCCCGACGCGGAAGGGCGCGGCGTCGTCGCGACGGCCCCAGCGCTCGTCCGGGTGGTAGTCGCGGATGTGCAGCATGCCGTTGTTCGGCGTGGCGTCGAGCTTCACCGTGAGCGACTTGTCGCGGTTCTCGAACGCCGCCCCGAGGCGCACCCACACCGGCTTCTTGCCCCCACCCCGCTCGACGATCGTGTAGACGACCTTGTACGTGCGGTCGCCGCCCTCCGACGGCACCGACTCTCTCAGCTCGTTCATGTTCTTCTCCTTGGTTGGTGTCGGCCGACGCGGGCGGCGAATAGCAGCGGCCGTGCCGGCGCTCGATCCCGCGAGGCGATGGGCGTTTTCGAGGGAGCCGCACCCTCGGCCTGTCCGGCCGCCGGACGGGCGGCGCGCGATCGCCGGCGCGCTCGGGCGAATTCTCCGTCGGTGACGGCGCGCGATCCGGGCTGTCCGGAACCCGGACGCGTCGGTCCGGGCGGCCGGACGCGACCGGGCGCGGCGATCGGCGCCGGCAGGCCCTCCCTCGGCTGGCCCGGGCGGCGCGCGCGGTGTAAAGGAGGGGCGTGATCGCGCGGCGCCGGGCAATGGCGATTTCGGGCGCTGCCTCGGCGGCGGCGCACGCGCTGGTGCTGCTGACGCTGGTGCTGGCGCCGCGGATCCGGCTGCCCGCATCGCCGATCCCCGTCGAGGTGAGGGCAGCGCACCGATCGATCGAGAAGCAGGGGCCAACGACGCAGGGCGCGCCGCACGCGACGCCCAAGCCGCCGCCGGCGCCTCCCCAAAAGGCGCCCGGCAAGGGGACCGGCCCGTCGCGCAAGCACGCCGCGGCGCCGCCGAAGCCGAGCGCGCCCCCGCCGCCCCCGCCGCCGCAGACCGCCGACCTGCGCCCGTTCGCCCCCGGCGACGCGAAGATCGTCCTGGTCCTGCGCGGCGACCGCCTGCGCATGTCGCCGCACAAGCAGGCGGTCCAGGACATCCTCGAGGCGCTGCCCGATTACCACACGCTGCTCGGCGGCACGGGCCTCACCCCGATCGACGACTTCGACGCGCTCCTCATCGCCACCGCCAACCCCTTCGACGTGACCGCCACCTTCCTCGCCGCGCGCCACGCCGACGATCCACGCGTGCGCGAGGCGCTCAAGCGGCGGACGATGCCGTCGTGGGACCCGCGCGAGGTGCGCTTCCTCTCGCCGCAGCTCTCGGTGCTGGTGCGCCCGAACGATCGCGTCGCGCTCGACGGGCACAAGCTCGACGGCGACGGCGGGGTGGAGGACGCGGCGGCGCGCTGGCTCGGCGACCTCGCGCGCTTCGACAAGATCGCCGAGGCGCTGAATGGCCCGGCGGTGATGGTGACGATCAGCGACCTCGGCGGGTTGATGCGGCTCGAGGCGGGCCTCCCCACGCCGACGGAGCTGTCGCTGGCGATCACCGCGGACGCCGCGCCGGCGCTGCGGCTGCGCCTCTCCTTCGCGAGCGAGGAGGAGGGCAAGCGCGCCGAGCAGGCGTGGCCGGCGATCCGGCAGCGCTTCCACGACCAGGCGCTGCTGCTCGGCATCGGCGGGCTGCTCGACGGGCTGCAGGTCTCGCGCGAGGGCGCGGTGGTCGAGCTTTCGGGGCGGGTGGCCGAGGCGCACGCGCGCCTCGCGCTGTCGTGGGCCAAGGCGCTGCTGCCGCGCCCGGTGGTGGACGACGCGCCGCTTTCCGACGGCGGCGCGGCGCCCGCTCCGCCCGCCGCTGCGACGCAGCAACTTCCTCTTGCACCGCAGCAAACGGCGCCGCCCCCGCCGCTCCACGCGCCGGGCGTGCGCCCGACCGCGCCCTCGCGTCCGCCGCAGCCCGCCGTTGACTAGCCCGCTCGATCGTCTAGAGTGTCGGCCCCGACACGAACCAGCACGACAGGAGATCCGTGATGTCCGACGAGAAGCCCGACGAGATCAAGGAGCAGGCCCCCGCGAAGAAGCGGCCCTCGCGCGAGGAGTCGAAGTGCAGCGTCGAGGGGTGCAAGCGCCCCTACCGCGCCAAGGGCTACTGCGTCACGCACTACAAGCTCTGGCGTCGCGGCGAGATGGAGGGCCACCGCTCGCGCTACAAGATCTGCAGCAAGGAGAGCTGCCGGAAGCCGATGGTCCGCGAGGGCCTGTGCGAGGAACACTTCAAGGCGGCGCAGGGCGAGGCCGCCGCGTAGCACCCACATCGGCCCCGCCTCCGCCGTAGAACGATCGTGGACTGCATCGTCATTCGCGGTGGGCGGCACCTCAAGGGCGAGGTCCGCATCTCCGGCGCCAAGAACGCGGCGCTCCCCATCCTCGCCTCGTCGCTGCTCGCGCGCGGCACCTCCACCTTCAAGAACGTCCCGCTGCTCAACGACGTCGACACCATGCGGCGGCTCATCGTCGGCATGGGCGCGACGATCGAGCCCGCCGACGCCGCGGCGCGCACGCTGCGCATCTGCACCGACGGCGTCTCCGACTTCGACGCGCCGTACGAGCTGGTGAAGACGATGCGCGCCTCGGTGCTCGTGCTGGGGCCGCTCGTCGCCCGGCACGGGCGGGCGCGGGTGTCGCTGCCGGGAGGGTGCGCGATCGGCGCGCGCCCGATCGACCAGCACCTGAAGGGGCTGGAGGCGATGGGCGCGAAGATCGCGCTCGAGCACGGCTACGTCGTGGCGAAGGCGCGGCGCCTCCACGGCGCGGCGATCGTGTGCGACATCCCGACGGTGACCGGCACCGAGAACCTGATGATGGCGGCGGCGCTGGCGAAGGGGCGCAGCACGATCGAGAACGCGGCGCGCGAGCCCGAGGTCGAGGAGCTGGGGCGCGTGCTGAACAAGATGGGCGCGCACGTCGAGGGGGCCGGCACCTCGGTCGTCACCGTCGAGGGCGTGGAGGAGCTGCAGCCGATCGAGCACGCGATCATGCCCGACCGCATCGAGGCCGGGACGTTCATGGTTGCCGCGGCGATCACCCGCGGCGACGTGCTGGTGCGCGACGTGGTCCCCGAGCACCTCGACGCGGTGGTGGCCAAGCTGCGCAACGCCGGCGCGGAGGTGACGCCCGAGGAGGGCGGCCTGCGCGTGCGTGGTCGCGGCGAGCTTTCACCGATCGACATCACCACGCAGCCCTTCCCCGGCTTCCCGACGGACATGCAGGCGCAGTTCATGGTCCTGGCGACACGGGCGCGCGGGCAGAGCGTGATCACCGAGACGATCTTCGAGAACCGCTACATGCACGTGCAGGAGCTGGCGCGCATGGGCGCCGACATCGTCGTCGACGGGCGCACGAGCGTGATCCGCGGCCCCTCGAAGCTCTCCGGCGCCAAGGTGATGGCGACCGACCTGCGCGCCTCGGCGAGCCTGATCCTGGCGGGCCTCGTCGCCGAGGGGGAGACCGAGGTGCTGCGGGTCTACCACCTCGATCGCGGCTACGAGAAGATCGAGCGCAAGCTGCGCGGCCTCGGCGCCGACGTGAAGCGCGTCCGGGAGCGGGGCTGATCATCGCGCGCGGCGCGATCGTCCCTCTCCAAGAGCGCTCGGCGGCTGTGCTAAGGTGCGACCGTGGATTCGGTACGTTCCGCCGTCGTCGAGGGCCTGCGTCACCATCCGCGCGTCGCGCAACAAGGGCTCGCCGGCAACCGTGCCGCCCGCGAGCGTCTGGCCGACGCGCTGCCGCGCCTCGTCCCGTTCCGCGGCCGCACGCTGGTGCAGGTGGTCGCGCTGCTCGACTGGGATCACCGCCTCCCGTCGAAGGCGCTCACGCTGCGCGTGCACGGCTTCTACCAGGCCGAGGCGGCGCAGCGCTTCGAGCAGGCGCTCGCGCAGCGCAACGAGGAGATCAAGAAGCGCGACCTCTTCCCCGAGTTCGACGTCCCCGACTGGGCCGACCTGCCCGGCGACGAGAGCTACGACGCCGACGTCGCGATCGACCTCTCCGTCGAGGCGATGCGCCTCGTGTCGCCGTGGCGGCGCGAGGTGGACCCCGAGTCGGGCGAGGCGGCGGTGACGGCGGTGCGCACGGCGGCGGCGTTCGCGCGCGCGAAGGCGGCCCACCCGGCGCGCCCGAACAACCTCGGCGACCTCGAGGCGGTGGCGTGGATGCCGCCGTGCGAGAGCGGCCACGAGCGCTGGACGCTCGACGTGTGGTGGCTCACCGCCTTCGACGGGCGGATCGGCAAGGGGTGGTCGTTCCTCGTCGACGCGGAGGTGGCGCCACCCGGCGATCCGGTGGTCGCCCACCGCGAGTTCACCGTCCGGACTTCGTAAGGACGAGCGCGGCGAGGAGCGCCGCGATCACGCCGACGGCCATCCCGCCGAGCGCCGCCCACAGCCACTTCCGCGACGGGAGCGCGCCGGTTTTCGACGGGCGTTCCCGCGGCGCCACCAGCGCCCCCGCCTGGCGCGCGCCGCGCGTCGCGAGCGAGGTGGACTCGCGCACCCGCGGCCGCTTCCACGGCGCCGAGGAGCGCGCATCGAGCTGCTTCGCCGACGGGATGCGCAGCGCCCGCGCCTCGTCGCGCTTGAGCGGCGCGAAGGACGGGTCGCCGTAGAGCACGTACGAGGCCCACGCCAGATCGCCCTCGCCGCCGGCGGCGACGCCCGCCTCGCG
>JAJXSP010000381.1 GCA_021784515.1 Myxococcales bacterium
GTCCGGGCCGCGCACGTGCACGTCCCCGTCGCCGTTCCTGACGTGCTGCTGCTTGCCTCCCCCGCCCCTTCTCCCGCCCCGCCTAAGGAGCAGCGCGGCCCGCGCTCCCACCCGAACGCGCTCGCACCGACGGGAAAGCCGCCCGCCGCCGCGCCCACGGGCACGCTCGCGATCTACTGCACGCCCTGGTGCGTCCCCTTCGTGGACGAGCGCCAGCGCGGCGAGGACGGCCGCCAGCACCTCCTCGTCGTGCGCGCCGGCAGCCACCGCGTCTCGGCGCGACGGCTCGACGACGACCAGTCGCGCACCGTGGAGGTGCGCCCCGGCGAGGCGCGCCGGGTCGAGTTCACCTTCGAGTGAAATTCAGGGGAGCATCACGCGGCCGGGCGCGCCGTTGGCGCCGGTCACGGTGTGGCAGGAGTTGCAGTCGCCGTTGGTCTGCGGCGTCGCCATCGCGCGCACGCGGCCCTGGTAGTGGACCTCGGCCTTGTAGGGCCTCGCGACGGTGGCGCGCCGCGACGAGAGGTTGAAGTTCCCCGAGTAGCCGACCTGGAGCGTGAACACCTGGCCGTCGGCGCCGGTGATCACGACCGTCGCCCCGACACCCGCGGCGCCGGCGCACAGGTCGGGCTCGTGCGCGCTCGGATAGACCGTCCCCGCGACCTCGAACCCCCTCGCCTCGCCGCCCCCGTTCACCGAGTGGCAGCGCGCGCAGCTCACTCCCGGGTTCATCCCCGAGGAGCCGTCGTCGGTGATGTAGGGCTCGGTGTTCATGCTCGTGCACACCGTCGGCGTGTCGTAGGGGTTGGTGCCGCCGTCGGGCGGCGTGCAATTCCCCATCGGCAGCCCCGCGCTCACCCACGCCGCGAAGGAGGCGATCGCCTGCGGCGTCGGCGCGGGCGGGCTCGGCGGCATCGGCGCGTTCGCGTTCTGCATGCGCTCGACCGCCACCTGCGCCATCGACTTCGCGGGCTGCGTCACCGACGGTCCCGCGAGGTCCGCGTACCCGACCAGCGCCGTCGGCGCCTTCCCCACCGGCGGCGACGAGTGGCAGCTCCAGCAGTACTGCGAGAGGAGCTGCTGCACGTCGCAGGGCAGGCCGCCCGGCTTCCCGGACGTGCCGGGATCGCCGACACCCTGGAGGCCGCCGTCGCCGTCGTACGGCAGGATCGTCGCGTCGCGCTGGCCGTTGCACCCGGCCCAGAGCAACGCCGTCAGCAGGAGCGGTTCGCGTCGTGGCATGCGGTCCTCCCGGCCGTCGCGCTCAGGCGACGGCGATGGTGATCGTCGAGCCGTCGAAGCTCGTCGGGTATTTCTTCAGCGGAGTCGGCGCCGGCCCCGCCAGCACGGCGCCGGAGAGGTCGAACTGCGAGGCGTGGCACGGACAGTCGAGCCGCTGCGCGCCGGCCGACCACGTGACGTTGCAGGCGAGGTGCGTGCACACCGCGCTCAGCGTCGCGACGGTCTTCGCGTCGACGCGGATCACGATCAACGTGTCGGCCAGCCCGCGCGGCTGCCCGACCAGCGACCCGCCCGGCGACTGCAGCGACGGGACCTGGCCGACGTCGATCGTCACCTTGCCGTTCACCACCGGCGGGATGTCGGCCCCCGAGTGGCGTCCGCCAAGGTCGATCCACACCGTGTCGCCCTCGACGCCGACGTCCCAGTACGGCAGGTCGGCGCGCGCCGGCGGGTGCGTCACCTCGCCGGTATAGGTGGTGCCGTCGAGCGGATCGGGCGCGGCGCGGAAGCGCGAGGCGTGGCACGGGCACTCGATCGCGTCGTCCTGCGCCGAGTACCCGAGCGGGCAGCCGGCGTGCGGGCACGGCGAGGCCACCGCCGCCCACGGGTGGGGATCGGCGGGCCCGCCCCGGTGCGCGAGCAGGATCCCCGCCGTCGGCACGATGAACGGCAGCGAGGCGATCGCCACCGAGTCGGCCACCTGCGGCAGCACCGTCACCGCGCCCCCGACGGGCGACAGGTCGGGGTAGCGCGGCACGAGGATCGCGATCTGCCCGAAGCGCTTCGACGCGGGGTCGGTCTCGACGGGCGCGCTGAGGAGCGGCGCCGCCTCCACCGCGTTGCCGCAGCCGCTGCACGACAAACCGGCGGCGATCGCCGCGCCGCCCGCCGCCACGCTCCCGACGAAGGTGCGACGCGAGATGCTCATCGGTTGAAGGTCAGGCGCGCGTCGATCTTCACCGCGTCGTCCATCTTCACCAGCATCAGGCTCGGGCGCTCGAGCTTGAAGCCGTCGATGCTGATCGCGAAGTGCGCCTCGGTGAGGATGCGCCGGTCGCTCTCGAAGCTGACCTTCACCGGCACGTCGAACACCTGCTGCACGCCGTGGAAGGAGACCTGCGCCTTGAACGTCTTCTCGACGGTGGCGGGGAACTTCGCGGGCAGCGGCGCCTCGCCCGTCGCCTTCACCTCGATGAAGCCGAAGCGCGCCGCCTCCACCACCTCTTTCATGTGGGCGTCGCGGTTCGAGTTGTCGGAGTCGAAGCTCTCGACCGGCACCCGCACCATCACCTGCACCTTCCCGTCGGGCAGCACGCGCGCCCGCCCCTCGGCCGCGCGCGAGACGCCCTTCCACTTGTGAGCCGGGTGCTGCGCCTCGTAGGTCACCGTCGAGCCCTTGGTGTCGATGACGTAGTCCGCGGGCGCCTGCGCGCGCGCGACGGGCGCGAGCGCGAGCAGGACGACGAGCGTGGCCGTTCGCATGGAGCCTCCTTTCAGAACACGTAGGCGATGGTGCCCGCGGCCATGAAGCCGAAGGTCGCGTAGCCGGTGATGACGTGCGCGAGCGCCAGGTCGCGCTGGTCGAGGTGCCCCTCGCGCGAGGCGGTGATCGGCCCGAGGACGATCTGCGCCACCATGCCCAGCGTCGCCAGCAGCATCGACGCCTTGTGGACGAGCGCGGTGTCGAAGTGCCAGCGCGACTTCTCGTACGGATTGGGCGCGGCCACCGCGAGCGCGCCGGTGGTGGCGAACAGGCTGGTGCTGGCGATGGCCAGCACCGCGTGCGACGCGTACAGGGCGCGGTTGTCGTCGTTGCCGCCGCCGTACTTGTCGAGGTAGGTGAACTGTCCGACGACGCAGGTGGCGGCCAGCACCGCGAGGGTGACGAAGCCGAGCGCCTGGTGGGCGAGCAGCATCTTCCGGCGCGTGCGCGCCTTCTTCTCCACCTCCTCGGCGTGCTTCTTCCGCGCCGCCTCCTCGGCGGGGTTCGCCTGCGGCATGAAGTTGAAGTCGAAGCTGTCACCTCCCGACGGAGGCGCGCTCGCGGTGGGAGCCGTGCCCCGCGGCGCGTCCGGGCCGGCGTCCTCCGCCCGCGCGCTCGCGGCGATCAGCGACGGCACGACGAGGCCGATGACGGCGTAGCGAAGTGTTCGTTCGATCATGCGAGGCCCGGTCCTCTTCCCGACGGGAGGCGGGCTGCACGCGGCAGGCCGCGACCGCCGAGGCGAAGGGTTTGTGCCGCGCGCCGTCGGTTCGTCGAAGGCGGCCCGGCCGGGTGGGCACGTTCCGTCCACCGTGCGCAGCGATCGACCACGTCCGATCAGCGCGCTCCCATGACGCGGCCGAGGAAGGCGCCGACGCGGTCGAGGACGCGCGGCGGGATCTCGTGCCCGCCCGGGAATTCGATGAACTCCACCGGCAGGCCCGCTTCGACGAGGCGGTCGCGCAGCCGCGTCGCGACGGCGAACGGCAACAGTGGATCGGCGGTGCCGTGGCTCTGCAGCACCGGCAGGCCGCGCCGCCGCGCCATCCCCGCCGTCCACTCAACCTCGGCGAGCAGCGTGCCCGAGAGGAGGACCAGCCCGGCCAGCGCGCGCTCGTCGTGGAGCGCCACGTCGAGCGAGAGCATCGCGCCCTGCGAGAAGCCGCCGAGCACGAGCGGCCCGCCGCCGAGGAGCGCCGACAGCTCGTCGAGCATCGCGCGCACCATCGCGCGCGCCTCGGGCATCCCCTCGGGCACCGACTGCGTCATGTCGGCGCGCGTGGCCCGCCCGCTTGCGATCTCCTGGAGCAGCTCCATGTCGATCATCCACCACGCGCGGCCGCCGCCGAAGTTCCACGGCAGCTGCAGCGGCGCCGCCGGAAAGGCGAAGCGCACGGATCCCGGCACGTCGAGCGCGCGCCACAGCGGGACGAGGTCGTCGCCGGGCGCGCCGAAGCCATGCAGCAGGACGACGATCGGCCCGTCGCCTCCGCCTTGGCGATCGGTGCCGCCGGTGATCACCACATCGAGGCTACCGAGCTTCTCCGTGCGCATGCCGACGTGGTAGCAGGGCGCTCGAGCGGAATCAATCGGCCCTCGGTTCGTGACCTCCATTGACGTTGTCGTTGCCGTTGACGCGGCCGGCGCGCGCGGCGAGCGCGCGCACCACGACGCTCGCGCAGGCCAGCCCGAACGCCCCCGTGACGAACCCGGCGGTTCCATAGATGAGGCGCCGCTCCTCGCACGAGTGGAACTCGTTCGCGCCGCCCGGGCAGACGCAGCGGAAGCCGAGGCCGCCGTCGTAGCCGAGGTCGCACGGCTCGGCCGGCATCTCCGTCGAGAAGACCGCGGGCACGCCGAACGTGCCCTGGGCGGGGAAGGCGTATTTCTTCCGCAGCAGGCGCCGCACCTGGTTGGCGAAGGGATCGATCCGCGTCGCGGAGAGATCGGTCACCACCAGCGCCGTCGGATCGATCCGCCCCGAGGCGCCCATCGACGACACGATCGGGACGCCGCGCGCGCGGCAGGCGGCGATGAGGTGGATCTTCGCCTTGATGTTGTCGATCGCGTCGACGACGAAGTCCGGCGCGTCGGCGAGCAGCGCGTCCGACGTGCGCTCGCTGTAGAAGAGCGGCACCGCCTCGGCGCTCGCCTGCGGGTTGATCGCCTGCACGCGCTCGGCGAGCACGGCCGCCTTCTGCCGCGCGATGGTCCCCTGCACCGCCTGGATCTGGCGGTTCGAGTTGGTGACGCAGACGCGGTCGAAGTCCACCAGCTTGAGGAGGCCCACGCCGCTCCGCGCGAGCGCCTCGACGGCGAACGAGCCCACGCCACCGAGGCCGATCACCGTCACCCGCGCGGAAAAGAGGCGCTCCATCCCGCGGTCGCCGACGAGGCGGCCGATGCGATCGAAGCGGCGGTGGAGACGATAGGCGGTCTCGCCGTCGTCGCGATCGGGGGCCGCCATCAGCGGGGAGCCGGGAGGCGAAACAGGGCGCGCGCGTTCGCCTCGGTGTAGGCGGCCACGTCGTCGACCGTTTCGCCGCGGGCGCGCGCCACCGCCGCGATCACGTCGACCAGGAACGCCGGCTCGTTCTCCGCGGGGCGGCGCGGGGTCGGGGTCTGATCGGGCGCGTCGGTCTCGACGAGCAGCCGCTCGCGCGGGACGATCCGCACCGCCTCGAGGGTGCGCCGCGCATTGTTCCGCGTGACGCCGCCGGCGAAGGAGAGGTGCAGCCCGAGCGCGATCCACTCGCGCACCATGCCGGTGGGCCCCGAGTAGCTGTGCATCACGCCGCCGGCGCGCGGCAGGCCGTCGCGGCTCACGATGGCGAGCGCCTCGCCGTTGGCGCGCAGCACGTGGAGCACGACCGGCAGATCGCGCTCCCGGGCGAGGGCGAGCTGGGCGCGGAAGGTGCGGCGCTGGCGATCGATCGAGGCGAAGCGATCGCCGTTGCAGTCGAGGCCGATCTCGCCGATGGCGACGGGCGCGACGCGGCTCCCGTCGCGGAGCGCGAGGTCGAGCGCGGCCATGGCGGCCATCGTCTCCAACGGGTCGCTCTCGGCGACGACCTGCGGGTGCAGGCCGTAGGAGACGGCGACGTCGGGGTGCGCGCGCGCGATGCGGTCCTCGGCCTCCCACCCGTCGGGCTCGACGCCGGCGAGCAGGAAGCCGCGCACCCCGGCGGCGCGCGCGCGGGCGAGCTGGGCCTCGGCGTCGGATACCCGGGGGTCCTGGAGGTGGCAGTGCGAGTCGAACACGGCGAGCGTTATACCGCGCGATGGGGTGAGCGCGAGGGCGGGCGGCGAGCCGTCTTCGCGGCGACGGCGGCCGGGCGCCGCAGCTCCGACTCGCTCGGCTCGTCGACGACCACCTCGCCGGCGAGCCGCGCCAGATCGCGGCGCACCACTTTGTAATACGTGGTCACGGCGTCGTCGGCGCCCGACCTCAGGCGCTGGTAGACCTTCGTCG
>JAJXSP010000382.1 GCA_021784515.1 Myxococcales bacterium
CTTCGGAGCAGCACCGCCCACGCGAGACGACGTTCACGGCCTTTGAGGGGCAAGCCCGCGAAAGCGGGCTGCTCCAGGCCCCGACTGTCGTCGGGGCCGGCGAGATCGTCACGGAGCGGCGCACCAGCTTCCTTTGAACTGCGCGACGGCGCCGCGGGCGACGGGCTCGACGCGGCGGGCGACGGCGACACGGTCGCGGTGGTCGCCGCCGTTGGGGCCGCGCCGGGCGTCATCGGCGTCGTCGATGTCGGCGTCGTGGTGGTCGCCGGTGTCGTTGGCGCCGCCGCATCGCCCGACGCTGTCGGTGGCACCGCGGTCGCCGGCTCATCGTGCATTCCCCGCCCGGTGAGCGCGTAGCGCCCGCGGGCGTGCGCACTGAAGATGCCGCTGTAGCGGCACATGTGGAAGCCCCGCGGCGGCACGAGCGCGCAGAGCCGCAGCAGGAACTCGCGCGGCTCGAAGCGCAGGACGTGGCGCCCATCGGAGAACTTCCTCTTCATGGTGTAGCAGAGGGTCCCGTCGTCGGCCTCGGTGAGCCGCCCCTGCGCGAGCGGCGGGCGAAGGCCGTACCGACAGAGGCGCTCGAGTCCCTCACGGTCGTTCCTGTGGATGCCGATGCCGGCGTGCAGCGAGTAGCCGTCCTTGCGAGCGCACCGCGGCGGCAGCGGTTCCTCGACGAAGGGCTCGCCGTTCGACTTCGTAGGGCGCGCCGCCATGAGCAGGTGCGGCTCGGGCTCGTCGTCGTTCACGTCGTCATCGAGGCGACCGCGGCGGCGCAGCATGTCGGTGATGCGCTCGATGATCTCGTCGAGCAGTTCGGCGACCTCCTGGCTGGTGGGCGGGTCCAACTCGACGAAGCGCGGGCGGGCATCGGGGTCGTCACCGTCGGTGATGAAGACGCCGTCCGGGATCAAGCTATGAAAGTGCAGCGACAGTTCGAGTGCGGAGTTGAACCTCTGCACGGCAGTGATCGCGCCGTTGGAGTTGGCGCGCGATGGCAGCGCGCCGACGGCGCGAGCCCGCTTGCGCTGCCACGCAAAGATCGCCCGCGTGACCTCGCATAGCGCCTCGGTCGCGAGCCTCGGGTCGGCTGCCAAGTGATACCGGACGCGACGGGGGAAGGTCGTCACCCACTGCCGTATCGGGACGTGAGGGATGACTCGATCCACCAACGCAGCCGCGGAATCGTGCATCCTCCGCGACGTGCACGACGGACAAATCCCGCGCGATTTACACGAGAAGGCGACAAGGTGTTCGGCGCGGCAGCGACGGCAAACGACCCTGCAAAAACCGAATTCCAACAGCCCGCACCGCAGGAACCCCTCCAGCTCCTTGTCGACGTGCCGAGGTAGGCCGGTGCCGTAGGGGCTGGCGGCGGCGAGGTCTGCGCGGAGCCCTTCGACCTCCGCCGCGACGATGCGGTAGAGCAGGGTGTTCTCGGGCTCACGGCGCTTGTAGGACGTGCCCCCGGAAGGCGGGCATGAGGCCGGCGCAGGCACGCGCGGCGCGCCCTACACCCGTCGTGCCGGACGCCGTCACCGTCGGCGAGCACGGTTCGCACGTGTCCGGCGGCGTCCGCGATTCGGACGCGGGTCCGGGTTTCGGACGGCGAAACGTCCGGTTCCCGGACGCGGGCGCTCGCGCGCGACGGAGGGACGCGGCCTTTCGCACGCCGACGGGGCGGCACGTCGCGTGAAAAGCGGTCGGCCCCACCCTTCGAGGAGGTGCCCTATGAAGATCCCTTCCCTGCTCCTGCTCATCGTTTCCGGCTGCGGCGCCGCCGGCGACGGCTTGCCGTCGGCCGGACCCGCCGCCCCCGACGCCGCCGCGCCCGCCGCCCCCGGCGACGTCGACGAAATCCAGGGAGGCGCGCGCGACCCGCACGACCCGGCGGTCGGGCTGGTGTGGATCCGCGGCGGCGGCTTCTGCACCGGCTCGCTGATCGCGCCCGACGTCGTGCTCACCGCCGGCCACTGCGTCGCCGATCCCGTCGCCGCCTTCTACACCGGCGTCGGCAAGGGGAGCGCCGAGGTGGGCCGGCTGCCGGTCGCGGGCTTCGTCGAGCACCGCGTGATCGACCAGGTGGCGCACCCGTCGTACGAGGCGATCGATCAGTGCCCCAACCCCACCTTCGACGTCGGCCTGCTCCACCTCGCCGCGCCGATCAAAGAGCTGACGCCGCTCCCGGTCGCGGTCGTGCCGCCGCACGACGGCGCCACCTGTCGCGCCGTCGGCTACGGCGTGCACGACGACGGACGCGGCCGCGTGACGGTCGAGCAGCGCCGCGCGGCCACCGAGAAGGTGGCGGGGCTCGACGACACCTCGATCCGCGTCACCCGCAAGAGCGGCGTGGTGGACCACGGCGACTCGGGAGGCCCGCTGCTGTGCAGCCGCCGCATCGTCGGCACCACCTCGTGCGGCAACGATCCGTCGCCGGAGCACACCGAGGCGTACTACGCCCGCGTCGACGGCATCGGCGACTGGATCGCGGAGGTCATGTCGAGCTGGCGGTGACGGCGGGAACGCTCCCGCGGCGCATCGGAAGCGCGTGCTACCATGCCCGCCGATGCGCCGCCCGCCCTTCCCTTCCCTGCTGCTCGTCGGGTCGCTCCTCGGGTGTTCGTCGGCTCCGGCGCTGTCGGGCGTCACCGGCGACACCGTCGTGAGCGCGCGCGCCGACGGATCCTTCGACGTCGTGGTGGGCGGCCGCACGCTGCTCTCCGGCGCCGCCGGGCCGGTGACGCTGCGCCAGTTCTCGCCGCAGGCGCCGTCGCTGTGGGGGATGTTCGCCTACGACGCGGGAACGGTGACCACGGCCACCCCGTCGCACGCGTCGGGCGTGAGCGCCGACGGCGCCGACCTCGTGCTCGCGCTCGACGGAGACGGCGCCGCGGCCACGCTGCGCTTCACCCGCGCCGCCGACGAGGTCACCATCGCCGTCCACGCCTCGTCGCCCGCGCTCGCGGCGGGCGGGCTCGGGCTGCGCTTCGCCTGCACCCCCGAGGCGCGCTTCATGGGCTTCGGCGAGCAGTACCAGAAGGTCGAGCACCGGGGCGAGGTCATCCCGCTATGGACGAGCGAGCAGGGGATCGGCCGCGACCCGGCCCACCCCGGCCCGCTCACCGGGAACCCGTGGACCACCTACTTCCCGGTGCCGTTCTTCCTCGACCCGCGCGGCTTCGGCTTCGCCGTCGAGACGAACGCCCACACCTCGTTCGATCTCTGCGCCGCCGATCCCGACGCGTGGACCGTCACCCTCGACGACGGCGGCGACGCGCTGCTCCACCTCTATACGGGCCCGACGCCGGCCGACGTAATGCGCGCCTTCACCGTCCTGCAGGGGCGCTCGTCGGACCCGCCGCGCTGGGCGGTCGACGGCGCGTGGATCGCGGTGCAGGGAGGGCCCGACCGCGTGCGGAAGCAGGTGGCGGCGGCGAAGGGCGCCGGCGTCCCCGTCGCCGCGGTGTGGGTGCAAGACTGGATCGGCAGCATGGACCTCGGCGGCGGGCGGAGTGACCTCATCTATCGCTGGAACGCCGACCCGAAGCAGTACCCCGATCTCGCCGGCCTGATCGCCGAGCTGCACGGGGAGGGGATCCGCTTCCTCGGCTACTTCAACCCGTTCATCACCAAGGACCTCGACCAGTGGGCCGACGCGACGTCGAAGGGCTACGCGATCGAGCAGGCCGACGGCTCGACCTACACCTCGATCATCACCGTCGCCACCGGCTCGCAGCTCGACGTCACGAACCCCGACGCGGTCGGCTGGTTCCAGGGCTTCGCCAAGGGCGCGCTCGCCCTCGGCCAGGACGGCTGGATGTGCGACTTCGGCGAGTGGCTGCCCTTCGACGCGAAGCTCCACGCCGGCGACGCGCCGCACGAGCACAACCTCTATCCCACGCGATGGCACCAGGCGAACCGGGACGTGCTCGACGCGGACAAGGTGATCTTCACGCGCTCGGGATGGCTCGGCGAGGGCAAGACGGCGCAGGTGGTGTGGGCGGGCGACCAGCAGGCCGACTGGGACCCGTGGGACGGCCTGCCGACGGTGGTGCCGGCGATGGTGAACCTCGGGCTGGCCGGGATCGCGTGGGTCACGCACGACGTGGCCGGCTTCTCCGGCGGCCCGAGCACCAAGGAGCTGTACCTGCGCTGGACCGAGCTGGGCGCCTTCACGCCGATCCTGCGCACCCACGAGGGGCTCGCCGCGAGCATCAACTGGAACTTCGACTCCGACGCCGAGACGCTCGCCGCCTTCGCGCGCTGGAGCCGCGTCCACCAGGCGCTCGCCCCGACGTTCGTGCAGCTCGCCGACGAGCACGCGCGCACCGGGATGCCGATCGTCCGCGCGCTCGGCCTCACCTGGCCCGACGACCCGACGGCGGTGGGGACGGCCGACGAGTACACGATCGGCGCCGACCTGCTCGTCGCGCCGGTGCTCACCGAGGGAGCCGCCGCGCGCAGCGTCTACTTCCCCGCCGGCCACTGGATCGACGTGTGGGATCCGGCGACGTCGGTCGACGGGCCGGGCGTGCGGATGGTGGACGCGCCGATCGGCCGCCCGCCGGTGTTCTCACAGAGCGGCCGCAAGGATCTGGCGGCGATCCGGTAGCCGCCGCACCGAGGAGGGACGATGGCACGGGCGAGGCGGCACTCGAAGCCGGGCGACAGGGCGAAGGAGCCGGAGGCGACGGCGTCACCCCGCGTCGACGAGACGCCGCTGCCGACGCCGGTCCCTCCGTTGGACGAGGTGGTCTTGCCATCGACGGAGCCCGCCCCCGGCGAGGACGTCGCGGCCGCCGGGCCGTCCGTCGCGGTCGCGCTCGCACCGTCGGAGCCGCCGCCGCCTCCTCTCGTGCCGGTGCAGGACGAGATCGTCTTCGGGGCCGACAGCGCGCCGAACGGCTGGCGGCAGATCCTCCACGAGGAGGCCGCGCTGGTCCCGGTCGCGGCGGCGCCGGCCGCCTTCTCGCCCGACGTCGCCGACGGGCCCGACCTGCTCGGCGTGGGCGGCGAGGTGGAGGCGCTCGCCGCGCTGTGCGCCTCGGCCACCGTCGAGCCACCGTTCGCCGTCGCGCTCCTCGGCGGCCCGGGCAGCGGCAAGAGCTTCTTCCTGCGCGCGCTCGGGCGCCGCGTCGACGCCCTCGCCGCTGCCGCCCGCACCGACGAGGAGGCCGACCGCCCGCCGCGCGCCTGTAGCCGCATCGTCCAGATCGAGTGGAACCCGTGGCACGACGCGGGAGGCGATCCCCGCGGCGCGCTGCTCGAGCGGCTGGTCGAGGGGCTGTCCGACGCGCTTGGCCCGTCGTCGGCCCGCGCCGACGACGTGCTCGCCGCGATCGCCGGCGGCCTCGCGCGGACCCGCCGTCGCGTCGCCCGGCTCGAGCGCGAGCGCGCGGCGACCCTCGCGCGACTGGCCGACCTCGAGGCGCGCCTGACCGCCGCCTCCGACGAGGTGAAGGCGCGGGCCACGAGGCGCTCCGATCTCGCCGCGACCGACCTCATCAACCAGCTGCGCTCCGAGGTGAAGGTGTCGCAGCGCGTCGCCGCCGCGACGGACGCGCTCGGCCTGCCGGCGCGCACCGTGCTCCCGTCCGAGCTGGGCGATCAGCTCCGTGAGCTGCGCTCGCTCTCCGGTCGCATCGCCGTGCTCTGGACGTGGCTCCACAACGCGAACGGAGCGCTCGTCGGCGGCCTGCTCACCCTGCCCTTCGCGATCGGCGTGGGCGTGACCGCCTCGGTGCGGATGGTGGCGCCCGAGCACGCGCTCGCCGCCGCGGTCGCCGCGGGCGCCCTCGCCAGCGCGGCGGAGATCGCGCTGGCGCTGAAGATGGGCATGGCCCGCGTCGCCCGGGCCGTCGGCAAGCTGGAGGAGGCGAAGCGCGAGGTGGAGCGCCTCGGCGAGGAGAAGCGGCGCAAGCTGGGGCAGGAGGTGGTCGCCGAGGAGCGGCGGCTTTCGCGCGCCCTCGACGAGGAGCGCGGTCTCGAGGCGGCGAGGCAGGCCGAGCTCGTGCGGCTGCGGGAGGAGGAGCGCGAGCTTTCGGAGCTGCGCGCGGGCGGCCGTCTCCCCGACTTCGCGGGCGAGCCCGAGGCGGCGCGGCGCGACGTCGAGTCGCTCGCCGCGCTGCTCGCCGAGGCCCGCCTCGAGCGCGCGCCCGGCGTG
>JAJXSP010000383.1 GCA_021784515.1 Myxococcales bacterium
ACGACGACGCGCAGCTCGTGGTGCTCGACAAGCCGAGCGGCTTCTCGTCGGTGCCGTTCCACCCGAAGGGGATGGCGATGGAGAAGCCGTCGTCGGGCGAGGGCAGTCGGGCCCTGAAGCAGCCCGCTCTGGCGGGCTTGGCCATCAAAGGCACGACCGCGATGGACCTCGTGCGCGAGCACTGGCGCCGCCTCGGCCGCCGCGCCACCGAGACGGCGCTCCACGTCGTCCACCGCATCGACAAGGACACCTCGGGGCTGATCGCCTTCGCCAAGACGCGCCTGGCCGAGAAGGTGCTCGCCGAGCAGTTCCGGAAGCACGACGTCGAGCGCACCTACCTCTGCGTCGTCCACGGGACGCTGACCGACCGCCGGATCGAGAGCCGCCTCATCGAGGACCGCGGCGACGGGCTGCGCGGGTCGACGCGCGAGCTGCGCCGGGGCAAGCGCGCCGTCACGCACGTCCGGGTCGTCGAGGACCTCGGCGAAGCGACGCTCTGCGAGGTGCGCCTCGAGACCGGCAAGACGCACCAGATCCGCATCCACCTCGCCGAGAACGGCCACCCGCTCGTCGGAGAGCGCGTCTACATCCGCGACTTCGTCGCCGCCGGCCATTCGCCGCTGCCGTCGTCGCGCCTCCTGCTCCACGCCGCGACGCTGGCGGTGACGCACCCGGTGACGGGCGAGCGGCTGCGCTTTTCGCGGCCGCCGCCGGAGGAGTTCGCGCTCGCCCTCGCCGCGCTGCGATCTTCTCGTCGCTGACGGCGGGGCGTATACTCCGCCGCACACCATGCGTCTGGGCGAACTTCTCGTGCAGTTCGGGGCGGTCAGTCGGGAGCAGCTGGCGACGGCGATGCGGCGGCAGGAGGCGCTCGGGGGCGGCGGCCGGATCACCACCCAGCTGGTCGAGATGGGGTTCATCACCGAGGACGCGCTGACGTCGCTTCTGGCGCAGAAGCTCCAGATCGGCCTGGCGACGCCCGCCGCGCTCGAGAGCATCGCCCCGGCGGTGGTCACGATGCTCAAGCGGGACGAGGCGCGGCGGCATGGCGTCTGCCCGGTGCGCCTCGACGGCAAGCGGCTCTACGTCGCGATGGTCGATCCGACCGACAAGGAGCTGATCGCCGAGCTGGTGAAGGTGACCAACCACGACGTGCGCCCGCTCGCGGTCACCGAGACGGCGCTCGGCTACGCGCTCGACAAGTACTACCCCGCGCGGCAGATGATCGCCTCGGTGACGCTGACCGGCGCCGAGGGCCTCGACCAGATGGAGATCGAGCCGCTCTCCGACGGGATCCACAAGCTGCTCACGCCGCAGGCGATCCAGCAGGAGATCGCGCTCGGGGGGCAGGGCTACCAGCCGCAGCCGTCGGTGCCGCAGGCCTATCCGGTCGCCGCGCCCTCGGGGCGCGTCTCGCGGCCGACGCCGATGGTCCTGCCTGGCCAGCAGGCGGAGCTGGCGGCGCGCGCCGTCGCCCCCCAGCGCGCCAGCCTCGCCGACTTCGGCGCGTGGCTGCTCTCGTCGACGACGCAGCCCGAGCTGTTCGCGGCGATGCTCGGCTTCATCGCGCGCGACTTCGGCCGCGTCGTGATGCTGGCGCTGCGCGACGGCTACCTGTGCGGCTGGCGGGCCCGCGGCCAGATCAACGAGCAGGCGGTGCGCGAGCTGGCCGTCGAGCCGGCGGCGATCCCGGTGGTGGCGCGCCTCGTCGAGGACCAGCAGCCCCGGCTGGGCCGCGCCGCCCCGACCACGCTCGGCCCGCTGGCGGACGTGGTGGGAGCGCCCGGCGAGCAGGCGATGCTGCTCCTGCCCGCGCTCTACGCCGACCACGTGATCGGCGCCTTCATCGCCCTCGACGGGCGCGAGGGCGTCGAGCAGTTCTTCGGCGAGTACACCGCGGCCGTCGAGAAGCTCGACTTCGCGCTGCGGATGCTCGAGCTGCGCGACCGCATCCTGTCGTAGCGCGTGCTCGGGTCACTTGTACCCAGCATGGGGCTTTTTCCCTCACTCCGGCTCCCGACGGCGGCTCGGTTCCCGTCGGTGACGCCGCTCGCGGCGCGGGCATGGACCGCGCATGGGACATCGGCATGACGCCCGCTCCTCGCCTCGCTGCGCTCGTCCTGTGCGCGCTCGCCGGCAGCGGCTGCGGCGACCCCACCATCGACCTCGGGCCCGCCGACGGCGGAGGGGACGGCGGCGGCGGCAACTACGGCTTCCCGCCGGGCAGCGACCTCGCCGGCCTCGACCTCACCGGCGGCGGCGTCACGCCGTGCGGCGACAATCAGCCCGGGTGCCAGACCGCCTCCTTCGGCCCGCCCGGCCACCAGTTCTCGCTGCGGTCGGATCCGATGCCCGATCCGAACGAGTCCGACAACGGCGTCGACCGCGACGGAAACGGCTGGCTCGGCCTCTCCGCCTCGCACGCCAACTTCGACTTCCTCTGGCTCGCCAACACCAACGACTGGAACATCGGCTCGGTGTCGAAGGTGAACTCGAAGACGGTGCGCGAGACGGCGCGCTACTTCACCGTCACCTGCTTCTCGAACCCCGGCGGCAGCCGCGCCGCCTGCGACGGCACCAACGGCTGCTGCACCCGCGACGACTACGCGCGCTTCCAGCAGCGCGCGCAGATGCAGCCCGACGGGCCGCACCAGACGGTGAACGCGAGCGGCAACGTCCCCTCGCGCACCGCCGTCGACTACAACGGTGACGTGTGGGTGGCCAACCGCGCCTTCGGCCTCCAGTCATCGGTGAGCAAGATCGCCAACGACCCGAGCGAGTGCACCGATCGCAACGGCACGCCCGGCATTCAGACCTCGAGCGACGTCAACGGCGACGGTGTGATCGACACCGACTGCAACCGCAACGGCGTGCCCGACGACGTGGCCGACGTGCAGGCCAAGCCCTGCGAAAACGGCATGGCGCAGGAGTTCTACGGCCTCGACGACGAGTGCGTCCTATTCACCACCAACACCAACGAGCCCGACAAGTGGGGGCGCCCGCTCGCGCTCGGCCCCGGCGAGACCGACTTCGGCCCGTCGGACGCGTGGGCCGGCTGCTACCAGGACGGCAAGTTCTTCCGTGTCGACGGCACGACCGGGCAGATCAAGGATCAGACGCAGGTGCCGCACGTCGACGGGACCGGGCCCTACGGAGCCGCCATCGACGCGGCCGGCATCGCGTGGGTCACCTACCTCGCCTCAGGGCTGTCGGTGTTCGACGCGAAGCAGCCGGCGATGACCGCGAAGGTGCGCGACCCGAACGGCTTCGCGGTGAGCGGCTACGGCATCACCCTCGACCGCGACCAGAACGTCTGGACCGGCGGCTACGGCACCGGCCACGCCTATCGCTATACCCCCGATCGCTCGAACGGCTTCGCCAAGCTGTCGACGGGCCTCTGGACGGTCGTGAACACGCCCGGCGCCAACGCCGGCGCCAATGGCAACGGCCGCGGGATCGCCGCCGACGCCCGCACCGCGCAGACCTACTTCGTCTGGATGGCGCGCGACGGCGGCTTCGTGACCCGGATCGCGGCCTCGGCCATTTCGCTCCCCAATGGCCAGGATCAATCGGTCGACGGCTCGGCGATGCCCGCGATGCGCGTGGACGGCAGCAACACCATCGGCGCCGGCGTCGACCGCGATCAGAACATCTGGGGAATCAGCTACGGCGGCTCCGTCGCCACCCGCATCAAGGTCGATCAGGCCGGCAACATGACCCCTCCCGACATCCAGAATGGCACACCGCACATGGGCTGCCCCGTCGGTGGCGGCGACCGCTGCACCCTGCAATTCGGGGGAAATCCCGATCCGCAGCCCTACACCTACTCCGATTTCACCGGCTTCGGACTGCGCAATTTCACCGACCCCAAAGGCGATTATTCGGTGATTCAAAAGGGGTGTTACTCGGGCGATACGCAATGGGCGAACGTGACCTGGGACGCGACGGTGCCGCCCAACACCAAGCTGACCCTGCGCGCCCGCTCGGGGATGACGCCGACGCCCGACGGCTCGTGGGGGCCCTGGAGCGCCGACCTCGACGCCTCGCCGGCCGACCTCAAGACCGCGGTGATGCCCAACCCGGCGCCCTACCTCCAGGTCGAGTTCGATTTCACCACCACCGATCGCTCCAGCACCGCCAAGCTGAAGTCCTTCTCCATCAATTATCTCTGCCTGAACGGGATCGGCTGAACTCGGGCATAGTACCGGGCATGTTCCGGCGTTCGGCGGTGGCGCTCCTCGCGGCGGTGCTCCTCGCCGGCCCGGCGGGCGCGCAAGAGGTTCCGGTCGACCTCCAGCCGGCGCGCACGCAGGCAATCATCGCCGGCGCGATCGCCGGCGGCCTCGACCTCGCCTTCGGAACCTACGACCTGGTCATCGCCGGCCTCGAACGCCGGCCCGCCCGCTTTGCCGCCGTCGCCGAGATGGTCGTCATGGTCAACCAGGTGGTGGCGGGGCTCTCGCTCGGCATCTACGGCCTCTCGCAGGGCGACGACCTGCTGCTCCCGGTCGGCGCGCTGATGGCCGCCGTCGGCGGTCCGCTCCTGCTGCACGCGTACTGGGCGATCGGTCACGCCGCCCCGCCCGCGCACGCCGTGCTGCTCGTGCCGACGACGATCTCGGACGGCGTTCGCGCCGCCCCCGGCCTGGTCGCCGTCGGCCGGTTCTGATCGCGCGCCCTCCGCGGGCCTGCCGCGCGGCCTCGCAGCCGCTCGACTTGGGAGCCGGGGCCAGGATAAGATGCGGCTCGCTCGGTACCCTCTCAAAGGACGTGTGTATGACCAGATCCTGTCGCCTCGCTCGGTGGCTCGCTCTCGCGATCGTCAGCGCCTCGGGCTGCGGACCCGGCGTGAACAACGCCCTGCTCATCGACGTGACCGCCGATGACCAGGTCACCTGGTACGACCTCTACCTCCGGGACGACCACACCACGCCGAAGTCGATCCTCCTGCACACCGGCTGGTCAGACGCGAGCAAGCGCGATCTCACCAGTGCGCCGCTCAAGGTCGGCGTGAAGCTCCCCGCCGCCGGCCCTTACACCATCGTCATCATCGGCAGCAACTCGCCGACGCAGCCGAGCGATCCGCATCCGCCCGTCACCGACGCCGGCGGGATGCCGCTCAAGCAGTACTTCTTCGCGCAGCGGGTGATGGTCAGCTCCGCGAACCTCGAAACGTCCGCGCGCCTGCTCCACGTCCCGAACCAGCCCGGCATGAGCGACGACCAGGACGGCGACCTCTTCCCCGACGCCACCGCGTGGCCGAAGGACGTCCCCGAGGCGTCGACGTCGATCGACGCCACGCTGCTCGACTGCGACGACAAGATGCCCACCTGCCCGGGCGGCGCGATGCCCGACAAGGGCGCCTGCGCCAACGGCCGCACGCCGATCGGGCCCGAGAAGATCAACCCGTTCGCGACGGTGAGCTGCATCGACGGCGTGGACGAGGACTGCAGCGGCGCCGCGCCCCCTGCCTGCGTCGACAGCGACGACGACGGCGATCCGGACTGCACCCAGCCGAACGGCGAGGTGATCGATCCCTCGCTCTGCGACTGCGACGTCGCGAACACCAAAAAGGCCGATCCGACGATCCACCACCCGATCACCGATCCGAAGAACCCGCACTTCGATCCCTATCCCGCGTCGCCCAACTGCTGCGGCTACAGCCTCGGCAAGACCGGCGCCGACGCGAACAAGGACTTCAGCAAGGACCCCACGTGCCACCCCTGCGCCTGCGGCGACGGCGTCGACCACACCTGCAGCGGCAAGCCGGTGGACTGCATTCATGACCTCGACTGCGACGGGTACCCCGCCGCGATGAAGCAGGACAACATGTGCGGCTCGCTCGGGATGAACGCCTGCCCGAAGAGCACCTTCACGGCCAACGGCAACGACTGCGACGACTGCGATCCCAACATCCACCCCGGCGCGCAGGTCATCTGCGGCGACGGCAAGGACGACAACTGCTCGGGTATCGTGGGCGAGGGCTGCGTGGCCTGCGACCTCGACGGCGACGGCTACCAGCGCGCCGATCCGAACAATGGCTGCCCGGACAAGAACGACCCGCACCCGGGAATGGTCGATTGCAACGACGAGGACTCGGGCGTCTTCCCGGGCGCGGTGAAGGGCGGAAAGGCCGGCGCCACCGCCCT
>JAJXSP010000018.1 GCA_021784515.1 Myxococcales bacterium
GCTGGGCGGTCGAGCCGCCCGATCCGGCGAGGCGCGAGGAGGGAGCCTGCTCTCTGCAAGTGACCGACGAGCCTGGGGCCCCACCGAAGGGTGCGGAGGCCGAAGGCCGGGAAGCGGGTCGGTCGGGACGGATCGGCTGCCCAGTGGGCGAGATGATTTCGGCCGGGCGCCCAAGCCCGTAGAGGGAGCGTTTCGTGCGAATTTTTTTTTCCGCCGCAGCGTTATATTGGCGCCGCTACCCCAGCCGAGCGCAACGGAGGACTCATGAGCGAGCAGGGCTTTCTCTCGACGGTGCACCGCAACTTCGACCGTGCGGCGCGGTACCTCGACTATCCGGCCGGTCTCCTCGACCAGATCAAGATCTGCAACAGCGTCTACCGCTTCTCGTTCCCGGTGCGGCGCGAGGACGGCGGCTTCGACGTGATCGAGGCGTGGCGCGCCGAGCACAGCCACCACAAGCTGCCGGTCAAGGGCGGCATTCGTTACGCCCCCGACGTCAACGAGGACGAGGTGATGGCGCTCGCCGCGCTGATGACCTTCAAGTGCGCCATCGTCGACGTGCCGTTCGGCGGCGCGAAGGGCGGCGTGAAGATCGACCCGCGCAAGACGCCCGTCCACCAGCTCGAGCGGATCACCCGCCGCTACACGGCCGAGCTGGTGAAGAAGGGATTCATCGGCCCGGGCATCGACGTGCCCGCGCCCGACTACGGCACCGGTCCGCGCGAGATGGCATGGATCGCCGACACGTACGGCCAGCTCCATAACGGCGACGTCGACGCCTTCGCCTGCGTCACCGGCAAGCCGATCACCCAGGGCGGGATCCACGGCCGCAAGGAAGCGACGGGACGCGGCGTGTTCTTCGGCGTCCGCGAAGCCCTCAGCGACGAGGCGCTGCTCAAACAGCTCGGCATGACGGCCGGCCTCGGCGGCAAGCGCGTCGTCGTGCAGGGCCTCGGCAACGTCGGCTACCACGCCGCGAAGTTCCTCGTCGAGGGCGGCGGCACGCTGGTCGCGCTCTCCGAGATCGAGGGCGCGATCTACAACCCGAAGGGCCTCGACCTCGAGGCGGTGATGAACTGGCGCCGCGAGACGAAGAGCATCAAGGGCTTCCCAGGCGCCGAGACGCTCCCGTCGCCGGCCGCGGTGCTCGAGCTGGAGTGCGACGTGCTCGTGCCGGCCGCGCTCGAGAACGTGCTGCATGCCGGCAACGCCGAGCGCGTGCGCGCGAAGATCGTCGCCGAGGCCGCCAACGGCCCCACCAGCGCCGACGCCGAGGAGATCCTCCGCCGCCGCGGGGTCGTCATCATCCCCGACATGTACCTCAACGCCGGCGGCGTCACCGTGTCGTACTTCGAGTGGCTGAAGAACCTCTCGCACGTGCGCTTCGGGCGGCTGAACAAGAAGTTCGAGGAGGCTTCGACGGGCCGCCTGGTGCACGCCATCGAGATGGCCGCGGGGCGCTCGCTCGAGGAGGCGGAGCGCCGGCAGGTGGTTCGTGGCGCGAGCGAGGAGGACCTCGTCAACTCGGGCCTCGAGGAGACGATGATCGAGGCCTTCCGCCAGATCCGCGCGGTGCAGATCAAGAACCCGAAGATCGACGACCTGCGCACCGCGGCGTTCGTGAACGCGGTCGACAAGATCGCGGTCAGCTACATGGAGCTCGGCATCTTCCCGTAGGCTCCACGTCGCGCCGTCTCCCCTCGCAGCGACTCCCCCGCAATCACTCACACCGATGAGACACCGCGAACGACTTCACTCGCGGTGTCATCTCCATCCGTTCGCCGATCGCCGGCCGTGATAACTTCCGGCCTCTCGGAGGAATCGACGCCATGCGCATCCGCAATCTCCTCGTCCCCGCGGCCACCATCGTGACGCTCGGGGCGTGCGCCGCCACGCCGCCGAACGTGTTCCGCGACACCGCCACCTTCCCGACCGGCCGCTACCCGGTGGCGCTCGTCGTCGGCGACTTCAACGGCGACGGCAAGCCCGACCTCGCGGTCTCCAACAGCCGCGGCGGCGGCAGCGTGCAGGTCCTCGTCGGCGGCGGCGACGGCGCGATGCTGCCGGGGCCCGAGTACACGACCGGCTCGGTCCCGGCGGGCCTCGCCGCGGGTGACCTCAACGGCGACGGGAAGACCGACGTCGTGGTGGCGCGCTACGGTGGCGGCCTCGCCGTGCTCCTCTCGGGCGAGAGCGGCTTCCACCTCGCCGCGCTCCAGTCCACCGGCGACCCGCGCGCGATCGCGATCGCCGACGTCAACGGCGACGGCAAGCTCGACCTCGCGGTGACCAACTGCGGCCCGGGGAGCAACGGGGCGGTGGACTACCGCCACGGCGACGTGGCGGTGCTCCTCGGCAAGGGCGACGGCCGCTTCGACTCCGCGCGGATGGTGGCGGAGTCGGATCACCCCGACTCGATCATCGCCGGCGACTTCAACGGCGACGGCAAGGCCGACCTCGTCTTCACCGACAGCGTGTGGAGCTCGGTGAACGTCGCGCTCGGGAATGGCGACGGCACCTTCCGGCAGCTCGAGCGCGTGCGCGCCGGCTTCGACGGTCCGGCGATCTTCATCGGCCAGGGCACCGAGCCCGCCCTGCGGACCGGATCGATCACCCTCGCCGCGGGCGACTTCGACAAGGATGGCAAGCTCGACCTCGCCGTCGGCCACACCGGCGTGGGTGTGTTGCTCGGCAACGGTGACGGCACCTTCCGCGAGATCGTGCAGTACCCCGCCGGCGGCGGCGCCGCGGTGGCTGTCGGCGACTGGAACGGCGACGGCGTCCTCGACATCGCCTCCGGCGCGAGCGTGCTCTTCGGCCGCGGCGACGGGCGCTTCGATGGGGCGGCGAGGTACCACGCCGGCGTGGGCGCCAATGCGGTCGCGGTTGCCGACTTCAACGCGGACGGACGCCCCGACCTCGCCGTGGCCAACCTCGGCTCGGGGAGCGTGAGCCTGCTGCTCGCGCGCGCCGCCGCCGCCGCCGCTCCCGCGCCCGTCGAGAGCGCGCCCGCGCCGTCGGCCGATCCCCGCATCGACGACAAGTAGCCCGCCGCTTCCTTCTCCACCCCGCCTTCGATCACCGCGCGCGGAAGGGCTTCCCCCGCGGCGCGCCGATCGTCTAGGATGAGCGCGTGCCAGCCGGGCTCGGAGCGCTCCTCCGTTCGGCCTCCGACGCGATGGTGATCGTGGAGCCGTCGCGGCGGATCGCGTTCCTCAACCCGCCCGCGGAGAGCCTGTTCGGCTACGCCCGCGGCGAGCTGCTCGGCCAGCCGATCGGGCTGATCATCCCCGAGGGCGTGGAGCTGGTGGGCCGCCGCAAGGACGGCACCGCGTTCGCGCTCGACGCCGACTTCGCCCCGATGGCCATGCCCTCGGGGGAGATGGTCGTCGTGTCGATCCGCGACGGCAGCGCGCGGCGGCGCGCCGAGGAGGAGCGTGCCCGCGCCGAGCAGGCGCTGCGGATCCGGGAGGACTTCATCGGCGTCGTCGCGCACGACCTGCGGAACCCGCTGCACGCGATCGCGATCAGCGCGGAGCTGGCGCTGCGGGACCTGAGCGCCGACGAAAGCCAGCCGCGCGCGCGACGGGCGGCGGCGAACATCGCGCACCTCACCGAGCGGACGCAGCGCCTGGTGGACGACCTCCTCGACGTCGCGCTGATCGACGCCGGGGCGGTGCGGATCGCGCGGCGGCCCTGCGACGTCGAGGAGAGCGTGGCCGAGGTGGTGGCGATGCTGGAGCCTGCCGCCGCCGAGAAGGGGATCCGGATCGTCGCCCGCGGCGCGCTCCGCCGCACCGTGAGCGCGGATCCCGAGCGGCTGTTCCAGCTCCTCTCGAACCTCGTCGGCAACGCCATCAAGTTCACCGGCGAGGGCGGCACCATCACGGTCGAGGTGGCGGGCCCCGAGGGCGAGCCGCGCTTCACCGTCCGCGACGACGGCGTGGGGATCCCCGTCGAGCACCTGCCCCGCGTGTTCGGCCGGTACTGGCGCGGCGAGCGGTCCGAGCGCCGCGGCGCCGGGCTGGGGCTGTTCATCTGCCGCGGGCTCGTCGAGGCGCATGGCGGGCGGATCTGGATCGAGAGCGAGCGCGGCAGGGGCACGGCCGTGCACTTCACGCTGCCGTCGCCTGCGCCGCGGGTGGAGAGCGCTCCTTCGCCCGAACCGCCGCGCGTGCTCGTCGCGGTCGCCGACGACGCGGAGCACGAGCGGCTGCGCGCGCTGCTCCCGGCCGAGGGCGATCGGTGGCGCGTGCAGTTCGCGGGCAGCGGCGCCGCGGCGATGGCGGCGATCGAGCGGGCGCCGTTCGACCTGCTCCTCGTCGATCTCGGCGCGCCCGACCTCGACGGCGCGGCGCTGCTCCAGCGCGTGAAGGAGGCGCAACCCGGGGTTGCGCGCGTCGCGCTCGCGGCGCGGGACGACGCGGCGCTCCTCCGCGCGCTGCCGGCCGCCCAGCAGGTGTTGGAGAAGCCGTGCGCGCCCGACGCGCTCCGCGAGGTGATCGAGCGCGTGCTGCGGCTGCAGCGCTCCCTCGACAACGACGCGCTCCGGAGGACGGCCGGCGGCCTCGCCTCGCTCCCGTCGCTGCCGACCACCTACTCCGACCTGCTCGCGTCGATGAGCGACCCGCTCGTCTCGGCGCGCGACCTGGCGCGCGTCGTCGAGCAGGACTCGGCGATGTGCGTGAAGCTGCTGCAGCTCGCCAACTCGGCCTACTTCGGATCGGGCCGCGAGGTGGTCCGCGTCGAGGACGCCATCGGCCGCCTCGGCGAGGTGAACCTCCTCGGGCTGGCGATCAGCGTGCACATCTTCTCGTCGCTGCCGGGCGCGGTGGATCGGGCGCTGCTCGAGCGGATCCAGACCGAGGGCCTGATGTCGGCGCGCCTGGCGAAGCGGATGGCGCGCACCGCCGAGGAGAGCCAGCTCGCCTTCACCGCCGCGCTGGTCCACGACGTCGGCCGCGTCGTGCTCTCGCTGCACCAGCCCGACCTCTACCGCGAGCTGGCCCGGGAGACCTCGCTGCCGCTCCACGAGCTGGAGCGGCAGACCTTCGGCGTCACGCACGCCGAGGTGGGCGGGCACCTGCTCGGGCTGTGGGGGCTGCCCATCCCGCTCGTCGAGGCGGTCGCCTTCCACCACGACCCGACGCGCGTGGCGACCCGGCGCTTCGACGTGGTGGCGGCGGTCTACGCCAGCGACGCGTTGGTGCAGGAGCTGGTCACCGGCAATCCGGAGATCGACCTCGAGTACCTCGCCCGCCTCGGCGTCTCCGACGAGCTGCCGGCGTGGCGCTCGATGGCCGCGTCGTTCGCGTAGCGAGCGTCAGAACCGCAGCGCGATCTTTCCGTCCTCGACCTCGACCTTCACCGTTCCGCCGCCCTTGAGCCGCCCGAACAGCAGCTCGTCGGCGAGCGGCTTCTTGAGCTGCTCGGCGATCAGCCGCGCCATCGGGCGCGCCCCGAACTGATCGTCGAAGCCGTGCTCGGCGAGCCAGTCGCGCGCCGCGCCGGAGAGCTCGATCGCCACCTTCTTCTCGGCGAGCTGCACGCGCAGCTCGGCGACGAACTTGTCGACCACCTGGCGGATCACGTCGGGCGGGAGCGAATCGAAGGCGATCCACGCGTCGATGCGGTTGCGGAACTCCGGCGAGAAGGTGCGCTCGATCGCCTCCTTGCCGCGGGCCTGCGACGACGGCCGCGACGACGCCGCCGAGAAGCCAAGCCCCTTCGACGACAGCTCCCGCGCCCCGGCGTTCGTCGTCATGATCAGCACGACGTGGCGGAAGTCGGCCTTTCGCCCGTTGTTGTCGGTCAGCGTGGCGTGGTCCATCACCTGGAGCAGGATGTTGAACAGGTCGGGGTGCGCCTTCTCGATCTCGTCGAGGACCACCACCGCGTACGGCGTCTTCCGGACCGCGTCGGTGAGCAGCCCGCCCTGGTCGAACCCCACGGCGGCGGGCGGCGCGCCGATGAGCCGCGACACGGTGTGCTTCTCCATGTACTCGGTCATGTCGAAGCGCAGGAACTCGACGCCGAGCACCACCGCGAGCTGCTTGGCCAGCTCGGTCTTGCCGACGCCCGTCGGGCCGGAGAAGAGGAACGACCCGATCGGCTTGCCCTGCGAGGCCAGCCCCGAGCGCGAGAGCTTGATCGCCGAGACGAGCGCGGAGATGGCGCGGTCCTGGCCGTAGATCGCCTTCTTCAGCGACGGCTCCAGCTCCTTGAGCGCCTGCTCGTCGGAGGCGGAGACGCTGCGCGACGGCACCTTCGCCATCCGCGCCACCACCTCTTCGATCTCCTTCACGCCGATGGTGTGGCGCTTCTCCTCTGCCGGGCGGAGGCGGTCCGCCGCGCCCGCCTCGTCGATCACGTCGATCGCCTTGTCGGGTAGCTGGCGGTCGTTGATGTACTTGGCCGCGAGCGTGGCCGCCGCCTCGAGCGCCTCGGGCGAATAGACCACCCCGTGGTGCTTCTCGTACTGCCCCTTGAGCCCCTCGAGGATCTGCCGCGTCTCCTCGACGGAGGGCTCGAGCACGTCGATCCTCTGGAAGCGCCGCGCCAGCGCGCGGTCGCGCTCGAAGGCGGCCTTGTACTCGGAGAACGTCGTCGAGCCGATGCAGCGCAGCTCGCCGGCCGAGAGCGCCGGCTTGAGGAGGTTCGACGCGTCCATCGTGCCGCCGGTCGTCGCGCCGGCGCCGACGATGGTGTGGATCTCGTCGATGAAGAGCACCGCCTTCGGGTTCTTCTTGATCGCGTTGATCACGCCCTTCAGGCGCTCCTCGAACTGCCCGCGGAACTTCGTGCCGGCGAGCAGCGCGCCCATGTCGAGCGAGTAGATCTCGGCGTCCTTCAGGTTCTCGGGAACCGTCCCGGCGTGGACCGCGCCGGCCAGCCCCTCGACGATGGCGGTCTTCCCGACGCCGGCCTCACCGACGAAGATCGGGTTGTTCTTGCGCCGCCGCGCCAGGACGTGGATGGCGCGTTCGAGCTCGCTCTTGCGCCCGATGAGCGGGTCGGTCAGCCCCCGCGCCGCGCGGTCGACGAGGTCGATCGTGTAGGCGGCGAGCGGGTCCTTCTGCGCCGGCTCGCCCTCGCCCTCCTCGTCGTCGCCGAACGGCTCGTCCTGCACCGTGCGATGGCGCCGCTCCTCCGCATCGCTGGCCGCCTTCGAGATGCCGTGCGCGAGGTAGTTCAGCACGTCGATGCGCCGCACCCCCTGCTGCTCGAGGAGCATCACCGCGTGCGACTCGGGCTCGCGGTAGAACGCCGCCAGCAGCGCGCCTCCATCGATGGCCTCCTTGCCCGCCGAGTGGACGTGCATCGCCGCCCGCTGCAGGCAGCGCCAGAAGGCGAGCGTCTGCTGCGGCTCGCGCTCCACCCCCTCGGGCAGCTCCTCGACGCTCTCGGCGAAGAACTGCTCGAGGTCGCTGCCGAGGCGCGGAAGGTCCGCTCCCGCGGCGTGCAGCACCTTCGCCGCGACGGGATCGCGCAGCAGCGCGTAGAGGACGTGCTCGAGGCTGACCAGCTCGTGCCGGCGGCGCCGCGCCTCGCTGAAGGCCAGCTGGATGGTGGACTCGAGCTCCTTGGAGATCGTCATGGGGGTTCCTGGGGGCTAATCGCTCTCGTCGGGATCGTCGTCGGGCTCCATGGTGACCTGAAGCGGGAACTCCGCCTCGCGCGCCAGCTCCATCGTCTGGGCCACCTTCGTCTCGGCGATCTCCCGCGTGTACACGCCGGCGATGCCGATGCCGGTGCGGTGCACGTTCATCATGATCACCGTCGCCGACGTTTCGGAATGGTGAAACACCTGCTGCAGCACGGCCACCACGAATTCCATGGTGGTGAAGTCGTCGTTGTGGAAGAGCACCTTGTACAGGTGCGGGCGGGCGGTCTTCTTTTCGGTCTTTCGCTCGACGACGACGCCGCCCTCGCTCTGGTTCTCTTCGCGGGTCGCCATGCGCGTCCTTGGTTGGGATGCAGAAGATGCGATCATTGATCCGGAGCGGCGAAGTATAGCAGCGGCGTTCAGGCCTCGCGCGGCGCGGCGTGCTTCAGGATCGGCGAGGCGGCGCGCCACCGGTCGAGGGCCCGCTCGTGCTGCTCCGCTTCGCGCGCGATGTGGGCGGCAAGAGGCGCCTCGAGCCGCGGATCGAGGAAGGCGTGGTTGCTGAAGGTCGCGGCGGGCTCGAAGCCGCGGCCAAGCTTGTGCTCGCCGCCCGCGCCGCCCTCGAACGCCTCGACGCCGCGGCGGATGCACTCGTCGATCGAGTGGTAGAGGCAGACGTTGAAGTGCAGGAATCGGTGCTCCTCGAAGCAGCCCCAATAGCGGCCGTAGAGGCGGGTCCGCGACGCGACGTTGAAGGCGCCTGCGACCAGGCGCCCGCCGCGCCGCGCCTCGACGAACTCGATCGCCTCGGGCATCCGCGCGAAGACGCGGCGGTAGAAGTCGAGGTTGAGCCAGCCGCGGCCCCACTCCAGCTTCTCGACGGTGGAGCGGTGCAGCTCGAAGGCGGCGCGCGCCCAGTCGTCGGGCGCCTGCCCAAGCTCGTCCCCGCGCACCGTGCGCAGCGTGATGCCTTGCCGCGCCGGCTCGGCGCGCTCGCGCTTGATCGCGTTGCGGCGCCGCGAGTCGAAGCGGGCGAGGAACTCCTCGCTGGAGCGATAGCCGTCGTTGCGCCAGTGGTACTGGTGGTCGACGCGGCGCGCGAGCCCGCAGGCCTCCCACTCGAGCGCCTCGTCGGCCTGCGGGAAGAGCACGTGCACCGAATGGGCGCCCAGCTCCCGCGCCACCTCGCGCGCGCCGTCGGCGATCGCCCGCAGGCAGGCGGCGCGATCCTCGCCGGCGGCGACGAGCACGCGCCGGCCGGTGACGGGCGTGAACGGCACCGTCAACTCCAGCTTCGGGTAATAGGGGATCCCGGCGCGCCCGGCCGCCTCCGCCCAGCCCCAGTCGCGCGAGAAGTCGCCGTCGCTGTCGTCCTTGAGGTACGCAGGCGCCGCCGCGACGAGCGCGTCGCCCCGCCACAGCGCGAGGTGGCACGGACGCCAGCCGGTCTCGACGGTGGCGCAGCCCGAGTGCTCGAGCGCCTCGAGGAAGGCCCACGACAAGAAGGGCGTGGCGCGGTCATCGACGAGGGCGTCCCACTGCGCCCGCGGGACGTCGGCGATCGCGTCGTGGATCCGGAGTCGCACGGAGCCATTCATGTAGCACGCGGTGATAAGGGCCCGCGAATGGACAACTCGCTCGCCCTCGCAGTCGATCCATCCCGACCGCCTTCGTTGCTCCTCGGTCAAATCCAGAGAGGATTCTCCCTCGTCGCGCCTCGTCGGATCGGGCGCCTCGACCGCGATCATCGATCGACTTGTCCATTCGCGGGCCCTAACGTCTTGGGATGCGCGCGGTCCCCCTTGCGGTTGCGCTCCTCTTCGCAGCGGGCTGCTCTCCGAGCGCGCCGCCGCCCGCCCCGGCGTGGCACGTCACCGGAGGTGCGCTGCGCGATCCCGACGGGCGCACCGCGATCCTGCGCGGCGTGAACCTCTCGGGCGAGCACAAGAACAAGCCCTATTTCGGCTTCCAGATGCCGCCCGACTACCAGCGCGTCCACGACGCGTGGGGCATGAACGCGCTCCGTTTCCTGATCGTGTGGGCGGCGGTCGAGCCCGAAATGGGCGTCTACGACGACGCCTACCTCGACCAGGTGGCGATGCGGATGCAGTGGGCGCAGGACGCCGGGCTGCTCGTCGTGATCGACATGCACCAGGACCTCTACGGCGAGGGCTTCGCCGGCGGCGACGGCGCGCCGCGCTGGACCTGCGACGAGGCGCACTACGCGGCCTGGAAGCCGCGCACGCCCTGGTTCCTCGGCTACCTCGATCCGAACATGGGCGCCTGCTACGACGGCTTCTGGACGAGCGACGAGCTGCAGGCGCACTACGTCGAGGCGTGGCGACGCGTCGCCGCGCGCCTTTCGGCGAGCCCGGCGGTGATCGGCTTCGACCCGATGAACGAGCCCTACTGGGGCACCTACGCGATTGGCCAGTTCGAGCTCGACCGCCTGACGCCGCTGTACGACAAGGTGGTGGCGGCGGTGCGCGGCGAGGCGCCCGGCTGGCTCGCCTTCCTCGAGCCGAGCGCGTCGCGCAACTCGGGCATCTCGACGGGCCTTCTGCCGTTTCCGTTCGGCGACGTGGTCTACGCGCCGCACTCCTACGACGCCGCGGCCGAGGGCGGCGGCGGCTTCGATCCGGCCACCCACCGCGCGCCGTACATCGCCAACGTCGGGCGGCTCGCCGGCGAGGCGCAGCAGCTCGGCGCGGCGCTGTGGATCGGCGAGTACGGCGGCATGTCGGGGACGCCGGGGATCGCGCCCTACATGAGCGCGCAGTACGACGCCGACGGGATGAACGCCGCTTCGGCGATGTACTGGGACTACAGCCGCAACGACGGCGGCTACGGCATCGTCGCCGCCGACGGGAGCGAGAAGCCCGCCCTCGACGACACGCTGGCGCGGCCCTACCCGGAACGCGTCGCGGGCGACCTCGTCTCCTACGCCTTCGACGGGGACACGAAGGTGTTCACGTTCACCATGCGCCCCGACCGGTCGATCGCCGCGCCGACGCGCGTGGCGATCCCGGCGCGCGTCTGGCCGGGCGGCTTCACCGTCGACTGCGGCGGCTGCGCGGCGGCGATGGAGCCCGGCGCGGCCGTCCTGAGCGCGCTCCCCGACGTGCCGACGCTCACCGTCACGATCCGCTAGCGCCTCGCCCGATGGGCGACGTGAACGATCCGCGGCGGCATCTCACCCAACGGCCGTCCCGTCCACCGGGGACCGCTCAACATTTGCGCTCGCGAAGGGACTGATGATCGAATAGGCCGACCCATCCGATCCGGGACGGGTGGCGTGCGCACCATTAGCCCATAACGGAGGAATCGATGTCGCTGAACGCTCGCTCGCTCGTGAAGCTTCTCGCTGCCTCGGCGCTGGTGCTGGGGTGCTCCTCGCCCGAGCCGATGACGCCCGGGATCATCCTCAGCCCGGCGCAGGCCACCGTTCCCGTCGGCCTGAAGGCGCAGTTCGCCATCGTCCCGACGATCAACATGATGGCCGTCGATGGGGGCGACGTCTCGGGCGCGACCTGGACGTCGAGCGATCCGAACGTGGCCACGGTCGACGCCGGCGGCGCAGCAACCGGCGTGAAGGCGGGCACGACGACCATCACGGCGACGCTGAACTCGCTCACCGCGACCGCCACCCTGACGGTGACCGACGCCGTGCTGGAGTCGATCGCCATCACCCCGGCGATGCCCACCCTCGTCGCCGGCCTCTCCTCCCAGCTCGTCGCCACCGGCACCTTCAGCGACGGCAGCACGATGGACATCTCGTCGGCCGTCACCTGGGCCAGCGCGGACGTCAAGACCGCGACGGTGTCGAGCGATCCCGGTATGAAGGGCGTCGTCACCGGCGTCGCGATGGGCATGACGACCATCACCGCGACGGAGGGCGTGACGATGGGCCAGGTGGTGGTCACGGTCAGCGCCGCGACGCTGAAGTCGATCGCCATCACGCCCGCCAACCCGACGCTCGCCGCCGGCACCACGATGCTGCTCATCGCCACCGCGACCCTCTCCGACAGCACGACGATGGACGTCACGACGTCGGCCGCCTGGTCGAGCGGCGACGAGACCATCGCCACCGTCGGCACGGGCATGATGTCGCCGGGCCTGCTCCAGGCGCTGAAGGCGGGCGGCACGATGGTCACCGCGACGGTGATGAACGTGAGCGGCTCGACGCCCGTGCTCGTCACGCCGGCGGTGCTCCAGGCGATCGCCGTCACGCCGGTGAACCCGCAGGTGCCGCTCGGAACGACCCTGCAGCTCCACGCCACCGGCACCTTCTCCGACAACACGACGCAGGACCTCACCAACAGCGTCGCCTGGTCCACCAGCGACAACACCGTCGCCACCGTCGACAACATGAAACAGAAGGGCGTGGTCGCCGGGATCAAGGCCGGCGCCTCGACGATCGGCGCCTCGCAGGGCGGCGTGATGGGCACCACCGTCGCCTCGGTGACGCCCGCGGTGCTCCAGTCGATCTCGATCACGCCGAACAACCCGTCGATCGCCAAGGGCACGACGCAGCAGTTCACCGCCACCGGCCTGTTCAGCGACAGGACGACGCAGGACCTCACCTCGTCGGTGACGTGGGCCAGCTCGGACCCGTCGGCGTCGATCAGCAACGCCAACGGCACCAAGGGCCTCGCCACCGGCGCATCGGTCGGCATGTCCACCATCACGGCGACGCAGAACGGCGTCACGGGCATGGCCGTGCTCACGGTGAGCGCCGCCGCGCTCGACTCGATCACCGTCACGCCGGGCGCGCCGAGCATCGCCAAGGGCACCACCGTGCAGTTCACCGCCACCGGCACCTACAGCGATCAATCGACGCAGGATCTGACGCAGCAGGTGACCTGGTCCACCGTCGACAACAACGTCGCCACCGTCTCGAACGCGATGAACTCGCAGGGCCTCGCGACCGGGGCGGGCACCGGCATGACGACGGTGAAGGCGACGCTCGGCAACGTCACCGGCAGCGCCGGCATCACCGTCAGCGCCGCCAACCTCCTGTCGCTCGCCATCACGCCGGTGGATCCGTCGGTGGCCCTCGGCTCGACGGTGCAGTTCACCGCCTCGGGCACCTTCTCGGACAACTCGGTGCAGAACCTCACCGCCGCGGCCACCTGGACCTCGTCCGATCAGACGGTCGCGACGGTGTCGAACCAGATGGGCCAGGCGGGCCTCGCCACCACGCTCAAGGCCGGTCCGACGACGATCGGCGCCACCGTCAATGGCGTCAGCGCGAGCAGCACGCTCACCGTCACCGCCGCCGTGCTCACCGGCATCACCGTCACGCCGCTCAATCCGAGCATCGCCAAGGGCACCTACCTCCAGTGCACCGCGATCGGCACCTACTCCGACAACACCACCCAGGACGTCACGACGCAGGTCACCTGGCAGAGCTCGTCGGCGTCGGTCGTGGTGAGCAACGCGATGAACTCGAAGGGCGTGGTCTACGGCGCCTCCGCCGGCAGCGCGAACGTCACCGCCTCGCTGCAGAACGTGACCGGCAAGACGCTCGTCACCGTCACCGCGGCCACCCTGACCTCGATCGCGGTCACACCGGCCAACCGCACCGTCGCCGCCGGCACCCAGCTCCAGTACACGGCGACCGGCACCTTCTCCGACCAGTCCACGCAGGACCTGACGGCGCAGGTGACCTGGGGCTCGACGAACAAGAACGTCGCGTCGATCAGCAACGCGAACGGATCGCAGGGCCTCGCCACCGGGCTCGAGTCGGGCAATACCGCCATCACGGCGGCGTTGAGCGGCGTCACCGGGCAGACCGGCCTTACGGTCAGCCCCGCCGTCCTGCTCTCGATCGCCGTGACTCCCGCGAACCTGATGGTGCAGTTCAACAATCAGTTCCAGAGCCGCCAGTACACGGCGACCGCCACGTTCTCCGACAACAGCACGCAGGACGTCACGCAGCAGGCGAGCTGGTCCTCGACGAACCAGCAGGTGGCCTTCATGAGCGGCCGGACCCAGGGCCTCGCGTACATCGTCGGCCGCGGCCTGACGAACATCGTGGCCTCGCTCCGCGGGGTGACGGGGAAGACCTCGCTGACGGTGCAGTAGCGCTCCGCCCGCGCGCGGGGGCCTCTCGGGGCCCCCGCAATTCCCTTCAACTCCTTTTCCTCGAAATGAGGGATTCAGGTCCCAAGCGGTGCGTGCCTTGCCAGAACATTGACGAGGTCGTCGAACTCGAAGGGTTTGCCCAGGTAGTCATCGGCGTCGATCTCCTGGGCGTCCTTCCGGGCGTCCTCGCCGGCGGTCAAGACGATGATCGGGGCACGATGATCGTACCTGGCTCCAAACTGGCGGGCGAACTCCCAGCCATTCATGCCGGGCATCCTCATGTCGAGCAGGATCGCGGCGGGCATCTCCTCCGCCACCTTCTCCAGCGCCTCTTTCCCGTCCCTGGCACTGACCGCCCGGTAGCCAATCTCTTCGAGAAGCAGCTCCACCATCGATGCCAGCTCGACATCGTCGTCCACCACCAGCACCGTCCTAGGCTGATGGTCCACCGTCGCCTCCGGCGGAGAGGGGCAGCGAGAAGGAGAACGTCGTCCCTTTGCCTTCCTCGCTCCCAAGCCAGATGTGCCCCCGGTGGAGCTCGACGGTAAGCTTGGCCAGATAAAGGCTCAAACTCACGATACCCCGATAGCCCGCAGCGCCGGGCGGGACTGCCTCGTAGAACGGTCCAAAGACGTGTGGCTGACGTTCCTTCGATATGCCCAAGCCGTGATCACGCACCGAGACCAGCCCCTCCCCGGCCTGCGTCCAAACCCGTACCTCGATCTCCCCACCCTGCGGAGACGACTCGATGGCATTGTCGAGCAGGGCCACCAGCACCTCTTCGATGCGCTCACGGTCGGCCTCGACGGGAACCGGCCCGTCACGGTGGAGGGACATCCGGTGAATCGGAGTGAGCGCCGCCATCCGCTCCAGCACCTGCTCGGCGAGCCTGCCCAGGTCCAGGCGCTCCGGAACGAGCACGGCGCGGGCCTTGCGAAAGCGCACCACCTCCAACATCTCCTGCACCCGGCGGTGGATGCGGTTGGCCTGGGCGTTGATCGTCTCGATGGCACGCGGCCCGCGCAGCTCGCGCTCCTGGGCTGTCCACCGTCGCAGGAGCTCCGCGTAGCCTTTGATCGTGGTGACCGGCGTCTTCAGCTCGTGGGCGGCGGCGGCGATGAACTCGTCGCGCAGGCGCTCCTGCTCCCGGATCGGGGTGATGTCCTCAAACGAGACAATGACGCAGGCGATGCGTCCCTCCGCATCCCGGACAGGGGCGGAGTTCGCCAGGACGTTCAGCTCCCTGCCGGCGGGCTGGCGGATGAGCAACTCGACCCCGGTGACCGTCTCCCCCGTGAATGAACGGTTGACCGGCAGGCTCTCGGGCGGGAACAGCTCGCCGTTCGGCATGCGGACGTCATGGAAGAGGGCTCGCTCAGCGACGCTCATTTCCGGCGGGCCCGCGGGCCGACCCAGGATGGCTTCCGCGGCCCGATTGAAGAGCGCCGGGCGGCCATCGGGCGAAAGGAGCAGGGCGACGCCGACCGGCGCGGTGTCGAGCACCACTCGCAGCCTGCTCTGCTCCTCCCGGACCTCGGCCAACAGGCGCTCCCGCTCCAGGTCGGCCCGCTTCCGTCCGGTGATGTCACGGACGAGGGCGATGTGGTACGCCTTCCCGTCATATTCGAAGTAGTTCGTCTTGATCTCGACCGGGAACACGCGACCATCTTTCGACCGGTGGCGGCTCTCGAACGTCGCCGAGCCCTTCGCCTTGATCTCGTTCCATTTCCTCGACCAGGACTCCAGTGGATAGTCGGGGTCGATGTCCCCAATCGCCATTCCGAGCAGCTCGTCGCGGGTATATCCCAGGCTGCGGCAGGATTCTTCATTGACGTATTGGAACCGTGCGGTTTCGTCGATGAGATATGCGCCCTCGCGCACGTGGTCCAGCGCGAAGCTCATGAGCGCGACGCTCCGCTCCGCCCGCGTCCGCTCGTTGCGGGCGCGCAGGACCGTGATTCCGAACGCCAGGTCGCCCGCCAGCTCCCGCATGAGCCGCAGCTCGTCCGGCGTGATGGCGCCCGGCTCCGAGGCATAGACCAGGAGCACTCCAAAGACTTTGGCGTTCTCGTCCTTGAGCGGCAGGGCGACACTCGAACGATAGCCACGCGCCAACGCCTGTTCGCGCCACACGGCCATTCGTGGCTCGGTTTCGAAGTCCTGGACGTAGACGACTTCGCCGCTCCGGACGGCAATCCCGGCGGGCCCCCGCCCGCGCTCAATGTCGGCCGACCAGGAGAGTCTCGCGTGGGCAATGTAACCGGAGTCGAACCCCGCCCAGGCGACCGGGCGGATCGTCCGGGCGTCGTCGTCTTCGGCATATCCCACCCAGGCCATGCGATATCCGGCCTCGTCGCAGACGATGCGGCAGACCTCGGCGAGCAGGCTCTGCTCGTCCGTCGCCCGCAGGAGGACCTGGTTGCAATCGCTGACGGCGCGCAGCTCGCGATTCAGCCGGCACAACTCCTCCTCGGCACGCCTGTGCTTCGTGATATCGGTGAACATCGCGAACGATCCGCCAAAGCGATGCTCCTCGTCAAAGGTCGGCGTCGCGGACACGTGTGCCCACACGGTCTGCCCGTTCCTGTGGCGGAGGCGGCGCTCGTACTCTTCCGCAATTCCCTGCCGGCGCCGCTCCATCTTCAGCCAATGATCGGGCCAATCCTCTTCGAGCATGAAGTCGGTCACCAGCCGGCCGAGCATCTCTTCTCCCCGGTAGCCGATCAGTTCGGCCATCCGGGCGTTCACGAACCTGGTTCGAGTGTCGGGACCGATGACCCAGACCCCTTCGGTGGCCGTCTCCACGATGGAGCGATACTTCGCCTCGCTCTCGCGGAGCCGCTGCTCGGCGGCGCGCCGACCGGCGGCTTCATCGTCGATCTCGCGGTCGGCGAGCGCCGGCTGTCCGGTGCTCTCCCTCTCTCGGCGGCCGGTGACGTCGAGGAGGATTCCTTCGAAGTGGGTCACCCGGCCCTCCGCATCGCGACGCGTTCCGACGCGCTGCTCGACCCGGCGCGTCTCGCCCGAGGGGCAGACGATCCGCAGCTCCTGAATTGCCAGGTCGCCGCCCGAACGCGCGAGCTCGTCGAGCTCCGCCTCGATGCGGGGGAGATCGCCGGGGTGGATGAGGCGAGCGTAGGAGAGCGCTCCACCGGCCAGATCCTCGGGTGAGCAGCCGAATTGCCGGAGGTCCGGTGCCGCCCATTCGATTGGCCAGTCTCGCTCGGCGTGCCAGCGCACGACGATGACACCCGTGCGGCCGAGGATCTCCTCGGCTTCCCCGCGCATCAATCGGTGGCCAGCTGAGCCCATGCGTTTGTCCATGGTCTTGGCGAGAGCTCGGGCGCGGCAGGTGCGAGCGTCCAACGTGGAGCGGTCGGAGAATGTATACCACGGGCCCGCCGCGCCGGGGCGACACCGGCGGTCAGTCGTCGTCCGCCGACGCCCGTCAGGTTATTCCGGGCAGGGGGTGCCGAGGGGCGCCGGTGCCGGAATCACCGCCGTGCCGGTCTTCAGGAACGTCGAGACGAAGCAGCCGTACTGGTATTTTACAGAGTCGAGCTGGCGGTAGATCGCGTGGGGGTCCTCGATGCCGTCTCCCATGTATTGCATGACCGCTGCGGTGTAGTTGCCGCCGGCCTCCGACGGGCGATTCGCGCGCACGGGGTAGGGGAGGATGCCGTCGAGGTGGTCGAGCGCGAGCCCCTGCTGCATCGTCGGCCAGACCACGTCGCCCGCCTCCTGGTGGCCGTAGGAGAGCGCGATGGCGTCGTAGAGGACCGTCGGGAAATATTCATCGCCCTTTCCGACCGGCTCGTAGATCGGGCGCACCGGGTGGTTCGGGAGCGGGCGCCGGGCGAGCCGCGGCATGTACACGAATGGATCGGACGGCTCCCACGCCGTCTGGACGAGGTGCAGCGCCGGGTGGAGGAAGGTGAGCGGGGCGTCGGCGTTGTAGACGTTCAGCAGGAACGCGATCTCCTTGGCGACCCCCGGCAGCAATGAGGTCTTGAGGATGAAATAGCTCCAGTAGCCGCCGGCGCCCGTCGGCACCGCGATCCGCACCTTCGGCTCGACGGCGCTCACCAGGTTCGTGTACATGCCGCCCATCGATTGGCCCTGGGCGACGAGCTTTCCGAGATCGAACCGGTAGGCCGTCGCCCCGCCCGGCAGCGACGGTCCGGTGCAGCCGCCGAGGGCCTCCGGCGCGATCGTCAATCCGCTCAACGCGGCGATGAACAGCCGCTGCTCGATCACGCCCTGCCGGAAGGTGTCGCGGAATGCGGGGAGGTTCTCGAGGTTCAAATAGGCGGTTTCGCCCGCGCCGGGGAGCCGCTCGGGATTGACCGGCAACGCGCTGGCGGCGACGGCGATGCCATTGGCGGCGTGGACGTACGCCGGCCCCTTGCCCGGCGTGGGCACTCCACCTGGCGCCGGCGTCGCGCCGAAGTCGGCCGCCTGGCTGCTCAGACCGCCCGAGCCGTGGAAATAGACCAGCAGCGGATAACCGGCTTGCGGCATGGGCGCCTTCGGCAGGGTGATGACCACGGGCGCCGCCTCGTCGCGCTGCTTGGCCGGCAGCCCGCCGTCGCTGAAGTCGAACAGGCCTTCTGTATTGAACGGCGGCGTCCCCTTCTGGAATTGCGGATAGACCACCTTCCCGACCAGCTTGCAGAAGCGGTCGTTGTCGAGGTCGTCGTCGGCGCGCTTGAGGTCGGTCACCGTTACCTGGTATTTGCCCACCAGCGCGGTGGTCAGCGCGGCGGTGTCGGCGACCACGTCCCCGGGGGTGAACACCGTCGCCGCCGCCACGTTCGCGGGATCCACCTTCGCCAGCGGCAGCGCGCTCCACAAGGGCGCAAAGAGGGCCACCGCCGCCGCGCCCTGCGCGCCCGCGGGCGCCTCCATTCGTCGCAGTTGATCGAGCTGCGGCGGGACGGCGAGCAACTGGCCATTGGCGTCATTGAGCGAGCGCTGGATCACGAATGCGTACTTGCGCCCGGGGTGGAGCACGAACCCCGGGCGCGGCGCCACCGAGAGCACGTTGTCGGGCAGGAAGTCGTCGCCGGGGGCGGTGTGCGCCACCGTCGGGAAGAGGCGGCCGCGCTCCGGCGAGGCGGGGTCCACGTCGAGCAGCAGGATCGGCGATGACGGGTCGGCCGGAACGAGCGTCTCGGAGTCGTGGGCGGGAATCGGCCCTGAAAAGCGGAACCAGGCCACCGGCACGACCGGGAATCCCTTGCGCTGCATCGCCTCGCCGCGCAGGCCCTCGATCAGAGCGAGCGGCCGCGGGTTGGGGAAGCCGCGCAGGTCGGGCGCGCCGTCGGCGGTGAGGCGCAGATCGGAGGGGTAGGGGAAGTCGTAGAAATGGTCCGGCGACGTGAGATCGGCCGAAAGGTCGAAGATCGCCGTCGTGCCGGCCGGTGCGCTCGCCATGTCGGGGGCGGCCGCGGGAGGCGAGCCGCCGCAGGAGGCGAGGACGAGGCAGGGGAGGAGGATCAGTCGGCGCATCGGGACGCTCCGAGGTTGGCGGGATTCGCTTCGATGGCGGTTCGAGTGGGGACGCACCCCGCTCCGGGGATCGATCAGGCCTCGACCTCGTCGGGCCCGTCGGGCTGCTGCGCTCCGTTGCTCTTGCTGCGTCGCAGCACGCGCCGCCGCGCCGAGAGCGCGGCCACGTACAGCTGCGGCCCGAGCGACACCTCGAGGCGTCCCGGTCGGTTCTGGAACACCTCGCCGTCGATGGTGTAGACCGGCTCCTGCGTCTCGACCACCAGCCGCCGCGCCGCGTGATTGACGTAGCGAGGGTCGAGCGGCAGCCCGCCCTTGCCGAGGAGCGAGAGCAGCGCGGCGCGCCAGGTGGACACCGGGTGGAGCAGGGAGCGCGGATCGATCGGCAGCTTCGCCCGCGCCAAAAGCGGCGTCATCATCGCGAACTCGCGCGACGAGATCGCGTAGGCGAGGAAGTGGAAGCTGTCGCGGGTGCGCTCCCCGATGAAGGGCGCGACGAATGGGTTGATCTCGCCGGTGACGTTGGCGAACACCGCGGCGAAGCGGTCGAAGGGCAGCGGGTGGCCGTCGACGGTCAGGGTCGCCTCGAGCTCGCGCAGCACCTCGGACTTCCAGTCGCGCGGGAAGGTCGAGACGGCGCTGAGCATCGACTTCGCGGCGACGACGAGCGCCATGCCGTGCGTCTTCTTGCCCGACTCGTAGCGCGAGAGGATTCGCACCAGCGGTCCGAGGCCGAAGGTGAATCCCCACGCCGTGTCGTCGCCCTGCTTCACCTCGACCAGCGGCACCTCGCGCCACAGCAGGCGGTCGGCGGCGTAGGCGCGCATCACCTGGCGGAAGTTGTCGCCAGGCGAGCCGCGCATCCCGCACCAGCGCGCGGTGACGTTCATCGTGCCGCCGCCGAGCAGCGCGATCCGGGGGGGCACAGCGCCGGGCTCCCGCAGGATCTCGTTGATGACGCGGAAGATGGTGCCGTCGCCGCCATAGATGCAGAGCAGCTTGACCCGATGGCCGAGCCCGGCGAGGGCGCCGCGGAGGTCGTCGATCTGGTCGGTGACGATGCGGTGCGCCGCCTTCGCCTCGTCGCTGTCGAGGACGTCGGCGAGGACGCGCCAGCGACCTCCGGCCATCGGGTTGCAGAGCAGGGCGACGTCGGAGTGATGTGAGCCGTTCACGGGCGGAGAGTACACCGCTTCGCGCGCCGCGGATCGCCCGGGTGGCGTGCTACCTTCCCCCGGATCCCCGCCCGGAGCACTCCGATGATCGGCTCCCGCTCGACGTGCCTCTGCCTGCTTTTCGCCGCCGCCGCCGGCTGCAGCGAGGACAACCCCGACTATCGCGGTGCCACCGACGGCGGCGCTCCGATCGATCTCTCGCGTGCCCGCGACCTGACCGGCGTGGTCGCGGACCTCTCCTGCGTCGGCGGTGCCTGCCCGTTCGACGAGGGAACGCCGGTCGCGGATCTGGCGGGCCCCACGGGGGACCTTTCGCTGGTCGCGGAGGATCTGAAGGTCCCGCTGGATCTCACGGTTTCGCAGGATCTGTGGGTGTTCGCCGATCTGGCGGTTTCCATGGATTTCGAGTCGGTGGTCGATCTCGCCGTGCCGCCGGATCTCGCCGTCGCGGCGGACCTGGCCACTCCCATCGACTTCGCCGTCGGCCCCGACCTCGCCCCGTGCGGCGCTCCGGGCCAGGCCTGTTGCGGCGACGCCTGCGCCATGGGCGCCATTTGCGAAAACCGGCTCTGCGTGGCGTGCGGTGGTGTCGGCCAGGCCTGCTGTGCGGGCCAGTGCGGCGCGGCGAACAGCGTCTGCCTCAATGCCACTTGCCTCGCTTGCGGTGTCGCCGGACAGCCGTGTTGCGGCAACATGGGCTGCGGCCCGAACAACGTCTGCAACAAGGGACTATGCGCGGCGTGCGGCGGCGTAGGCCAGCCCTGCTGCGGCGGCGCGGCGTGCGGCAACGGCGCCTGCTGCGACGCCAACGTCGTCTGCGTGGCGCCCAACGCGATGTGCTCGGGCGGCGGCCTGTGCGCCAATGGACAATGCGGCAAGGGATGCGGCGGGGTCGGACAGGCCTGTTGCAACGGCAATTGCAACAATGGCTGCTGCGCGGGAAACACCTGTGTCGCGCAGCAGGCCTCCTGCGGAAACAACCAGTTCTGCGTCGGCGGCCAGTGCCTTGCGTGCGGCACCCCGGGCGCGCCCTGCTGCATGGGCGGCGTCTGCTCGAGCGGCCTGTGCGATCCGAAGTCGCTCACCTGCAGCGCCTGCGGCGGCCCCGGGCAGGCATGCTGCGGCCCCGGCGCTCCGGCGGCGTGCCTCGACGGTGGCTGCTGCAAGAGCAACGTCTGCCTGCGCTCGGGACGCACCTGTGATCCAGGCCAGCTCTGCGACAGCGGCGCTTGCACGCCGTGCGGCCTTCAGGGACAGCCCTGTTGCGAGAACAGCACCTGCGGCAACGGCGCCTGCTGCGACGCCAATCGCCTCTGCGTCGCGCCCGGCGGGTCGTGCGGGAACGACTGCGTCAATGGCGGGCCGTGCGGAACCTGCATCAATGGTTCGTGCGTCACTCCCCCGATGATGGGAATGCCCACCTCGTGCGGCGGCTTTGGCGGCGCCTGCTGCGTGACGCAGGCCGTGATCCCCAATTTCTGCGTCGACCCGTCGAGCGTTTGCACCGGCGGCGTGCCCGGACAATGCCAGGCGTGCGGCGGCGCGGGACAGGCCTGCTGCTCCGGCAACGCGTGCAACGACGGCGGCTGCTGCGTCTTCGGCCGCTGCACCGGAAACATGCAGAGCTGCGGGCAGACCGCCTGTGTCAATGGCGGCTGCGGCGGCGGCACCTGCGGCGGGCTCGACCAGCCATGCTGCAGCGGCAACATCGATGGAATGATGGCGCAGACCTGCACCGCGCCCGATACGCTCTGCCTCTCGGGTCGCTGCCAGTCGTGCGGCGGCCACGGCGAGCGCTGCTGCATGGACGGGGCGTCGAACCTCCCGATCTGGTGCGCCCAGCCCTGGACGGCGATGGGGGTGCAGTACCAGAATGGCCAGCTTGGCGGCACCTGTCTCTGCATGTAGCCCTGATTGTCGCCCCGAGTGCATTCGACCCCCGATACCCGCAAATCCGACCCGCAGCCGCTCCTTGGGCGCCTCCGCGCCGCGCTCTCCGTGTTCCGCGAGGTGCCCGGCACCTTCCGGCTGGTGTGGCGCGCCGACGCGAAGGGCGCGCTCACGCTGCTCGCGGCGACGATCGTCGGGGCGGTGCTGCCGGCGGCGCTCGCCTGGGTCGGAAAGCTGATCATCGACGGAGTCCTCCTCGCGGCGCGCGTGCGCACCGCCGCCGCGCTGCACGACGTGCTCGGCCTGGTGGCGCTCGAAGCGGGGCTGATGGTGGCGAGCACCGCGGTCGGCCGCCTGCTCGGCCTGCAGCGCGAGCTGATGCGGGCCAACCTGGGAAACGCGGTGAACCTCGCCATCCTCGAAAAGGCGCTGCGGCTCGAGCTGCGCCACTTCGAGGACGCCGACGTCTACGACAAGATGCAGAACGCGCGGCGCGAGGCGACGGACCGCCCGCTCGGCCTGGTGACACAGGCATTCAGCGTCCTTTCGGGGTGCATCACGCTGATCGCCTATGCGGCCCTCCTGGTGAAGCTCTCGCCGTGGAGCGTGCTGATCATCCTGGCCGCGTCGATCCCGGCCTTCATCGCCGAGGCGCGCCTGTCACGGGAGTCCTTCCGCCTCAATTCGTGGCGTGCCCCCGAGGGGCGGCGGCTCAATTACCTGGAATGGATCCTGACTCGCGACAGCCACGTGAAGGAGGTGAAGCTGTTCGACCTCGGGCCGCTCATGCTGGCGCGATACCGCGGGTTGTTCGAGAAGTTCTACCGCGAGGACCGCCGGCTGGCGCTGCGCCGGATGGGCTGGGGGCTGGGCCTCGGACTGGTCTCGTTGGGGGCCTTTTATGGCTGTTACGCGGCGGTCGCGGCGCGGGCGGCAAGGGGCGAGTTGACACTCGGCGACATGACCCTCTATCTCACGGTGTTCCGCCAGGGACAGGCAGCCTTCCAGTCGATCCTCTCGTCGGTGGGCTCGATGTACGAGAATGCGCTGTTCATGTCCAACCTGTTCGGCTACCTGGGAATCCCCACGGGCGGCGAGTCGCCGCGCCAACTGCCGCCCCGGCGCGCGCCGGACGGGCGGGACAATTCGATCGAGCTGCGGAACGTCTCATTCCGCTATCCGGGAAAGACGGAGTGGGCGCTCCGTGGCGTGGACCTGACGCTGCGGGCTGGCGAGACGCTGGGGCTGGTGGGGGAAAACGGCGCCGGAAAGAGCACGATCATCAAATTGCTCCTCCGCCTGTACGACCCGACGGAGGGCGAGATCCTCCTCGGGGGAGTCGATCTCCGCGACATGGACCCGGCCGAGCTGCGCGGGCGCTTCGGCGCGGTGATGCAGGACTTCGTGCGCTACCAGTTCAGCGCGGCCGAGAACGTGGGCCTCGGCGATCCGCCGCGCCTCGAGGATCGCCCGCGGATCGTCGAGGCGTCGCGACGCGGCGGCGCACACCCGGTGATCGAGGCGCTGCCGAAGCAGTACGACACGGTGCTGGGCGGCTGGTTCGAGGCGGGGCAGGAGCTGTCGGCGGGCCAGTGGCAGAAGCTGGGCGTCAGTCGCGCCTTCATGCGCGAGGCGGCGCAGGTGCTCATCCTCGACGAGCCGACGGCGTCGATCGACGCGGAGGCCGAGCACGAGCTGTTCGAGCGCTTCCGGGCGCTGGCGGCGGACCGGATCGCGATCGTCATCTCGCACCGCTTCTCGACGGTGCGAATGGCCGACCGCATCGCGGTGCTCCACGGCGGGCGGGTCGAGGAGCTCGGGACGCACAAGGAGCTTTTGGAGCGCGACGGGCGCTACGCCCACCTGTTCCGGTTGCAGGCGCGCGGGTACCTCGACTGATGGCGCCGGGGCGCAGCGGCGGGCCCCTTCCATGGGCCACCCGCGCGGGCGATTGCGCAATTGGGGGCGTGGCCGGGCGCGATTGGAGGCGCGATTGCTGGCGGGGCGCGGCTCCTGTCCCATGGATGCCTTCCCACCGCTGCGCTCCGACGTGCTGGAATGGACGCCCCGCCCGGAGACGGAGAGGCCGTGCTTGACTCCAATGTTGGCCTGATACGTGTTTGGCGCAGGGCGGCCTCCGCCCCCAGCCATCCGTGACAGAAACGAAGTCAAAGCGGACGAAGTCGGGCGCGCACAGTGTCATCGAGCAATTCCAAGCTGGTCGCCCGACGCGCGACCGGCGAGAGGCCGTGCTCGACTCCAACGTTGGCCTGATACGTGTTGGCCCGCCCTCGGTTGGTGTTCGCTCTGTCCCTCTTCGCAGGGCTTGACATCGGTATCATGTGTGATAATAACGGATGCGTGACGATCAAGCTGGCCATACGGGATACCTGACCTCCGATGGCCGGAGTCCGTATCGAGAGCGGATGGACGGTCTCGACGTGGCGGCGCGCGCGCGGATCCAAGCGAGGGTGCTCCGTTTCGAGGAAGGCAACCTGGGTGACCACAAATCTGTCGGTGACGGCGTGTGCGAGGCGCGCATGACCTTCGGACCTGGTTATCGGATCTATTTCGGCAGGGAAGGCGCGGCCGTGGTCATTCTCCTCGTGGGCGGCGACAAAGGAACGCAAGCAAAAGACATCAGGAAGGCCCGTGCGTACTGGGCGGACTACACGGAGGCGGTGCAACATGGCAAGGCGAAGTAAGGATTGGAACGAGGGCCTCGCCCGCGACCTGCAGGACCGAGAATTCGCGCGCGAGTTCGTCCTCGCTGCGGTCGAGGATGGAGTGGCCGTGCAGGTTGCTCTTGGAAAGGTCATCCGCGCCATCGGCGTGAAGGAGTACGCGGAGCAAACAGGCATGGCCGGTCCCAACATTCTTCGCGCCATCAACCCGCGCCACAATCCGACCCAGGCGACGCTGAACAGGCTGCTGCAGCCGCTCGACCTTCGCTTGAGCCTCGCCCGGCTCCCTGCGGGCAAGAAGCGCCGCGCTGCGTGACCGGCCCCGGGATCGGCTGTGGTCCGTCCACCGGGTAAGCCGGGGCCCTTGCGGGCCCGCGACGAGAGCGGTGTCGGGTCGAAAGACCCGATCTCGCGGGCGTCCTCGGCACCAACGCCCGGCAACGAGCAGCGCTTGAATGGACACTCCTCCTCGCTCCCGCTTTCGACAAAGACCTTTGCGCGATTCCCTTCGCCACTCTGCCCCTCACCCGAACCCGCATCCAACTGGCGCACGGCAGGTTTCGTGCAGCCCTTCTGCATTGAATGGGACGGAACGAGGGTACGCATGTGTTTCTGG